>CASFZT010000096.1 GCA_949299215.1 uncultured Ruminococcus sp. | reverse complement strand
TTCACTTAAACCGTGATTTCTGTTTGCCATAATAGTTTACCTCCACTTTTATTTGTGGTTATTATTGGCATTTACACGGTTCGTTATTCAGCCTCGCAAATTCATGCCCTTCATAAGACGATAAATTTTCTGAGTACTTACATTTATGCGATATTCACGTTCGAAACATTTTTTCATCTTGTAAGCTCCGAAGCGCTTCTTGGATCTTGTATACAGTTCAACAATACAAGTGCGTATCCTGCGGTTTTCAATTTCTCTTTCTGAAGGCTTATGATGAAGAAATTTGTAATATGTGCTTCTGTTGATATGAAGAACACGGCAAAGCGTTGTTACTGCGTGTTCTGATGACATCAGCTTAACGGCATTCAGTCTTTGTCTGAGTGAGGCGTGAATATCGCAATGGCTTTTTTTAGTATCAGATTTTCCTCCTCAAGCTGTGCATTTCTTTTTTGAAGTTCCTTTATTTGCCTAGCTGTCAAAACTGTTTCGTCATCAATTTTTACCTCGAAATACATTTTTATCCAATTGGCTAAAGCACTGTGGGATGGGAAATGAAATTCGTTTTGTCTGAGTTATACTATATCACATTAAACGATAATCTTTTTATCCCAAATACCACAAATCCCCCTGTCTTTTCAAAATAATCTGTGTAAAAAATACAGGATTAATAAAAAATTAATATATATTTAAACAAATAACTATAAAGTATCTTCAAAAAGTACCGATATATAAAATAGAAGTAAGGAGAACATATGGAATTTCTCCGAAGTTCTCTTTACGGGAACAACTTCGTGCGAGGACTGCAATTTTCAAGTGCGCATAGGAAAAAGACAGTCTGAGCGAAAAAATTCAAAATATGCAGTACGAAAGGATTCGCACTGCACTACATATTTACAGGAGGTAAATTTTATGGTAGTACAGCACAATTTAACAGCGATTAATGCAAACAGATATTATGGCATGAACAACAACAAGTTGGCTAAGTCCCTTGAGAAGCTTTCTTCCGGTTATGCAATCAACCGTGCAGGCGATAACGCAGCAGGTCTGGCAGTTTCCGAAAAGATGAGAGCTCAGATCTCAGGTCTTACACAGGCTGCTAAGAACGCTCAGGATGGTATCTCGATGGTACAGACCTATGAAGGTGCTCTTACAGAAACTGACTCCATTCTCCAGAGAATGAGAAGCCTTGCTGTTCAGTCCGCTAACGGTTCTTACGATGACGAGATTGACCGTAACGCAATTGAGCAGGAATTCAAGCAGCTCAACAATGAACTTGACCAGATTGCTGATACAGACTTCAACGGCGTTGTAGTTCTTAACGGCGGCAAGATGGCTGACGGACTTGAAGCTGTTGACGGCAAGTTTGATTATGCTAACAAGGAAGCTCAGCTTATTGCAAATGCTAAGGGCATTTTCGCTCAGGAAAAGGCTGAAATTGTTGCAGCATATAATGATGCACTTTCTGCTTTCAATAAGGAAAATTATGACCTTTCCGATAACGGAAATGCTCCGGAGTGGAATACTCTCGACAGCAATCTGTATGGAACAACTGAGGCAGATGCACTTTGGAAACAGCTTGGCATTACTAGTGACGGTACAGATGCTGGTGATGTAAAAACTGATGTTATCAATGAAGTAAGTATTACATTTAAAAAGCAGGCTGATGGTAGTTGGGTAGCTGATTCTGCTGAAGCTAACAGTGGTAAAACATGGAAAGCGGCTGATCTTACCGCCATAACTGCAGAGGCAGCTGCTGATGGTGCTACAGGTGCTACAGGTTTGGGCGGCTTCTCTGTAGAAGCAGATGGTACTGATCTTAATGTTGATGCAATTTTTGATGCAACTCAGGCTAAAGCTGGTGATACTGTAACCATTACATTTACTAATGGCAAGACAACTCAGTATGCACCTACTAACATCGGTTATGACGAAAAGTCTATTGCTGTTACAGGAAATGTGGCGAAAAATGCTGTTACTGTTGATATTGCTGATACTTTAGCTGATGATACAATAACAGACGATGTTAAGGCAGCACTGGATGCACTTGAAGGCATTAAGATAGATGCTAAATATGATGCTACTGAAAACTTTGCAGCAGGTGACTTGAATATTACTGACGCTTCCGGCGCTAAGATTGATATTAGCCAGATTACTGATGCCGGTGCTAATGTTACAATTAATGGTGTTTCATTCACAATTACGGGTGATAGCGCTAATGCTGGCGAATCCACAGTATTTACAGTTGCATCAGCTGGTGGACAGAATCTTATGACAATAACTGCTACTGCTGATGACGCTGACGGTACAGATGGTACATTTGAAGGTAATGTTTCAATCAGCACAGCAAACTATTCTCCTAATAGTTCTATCTATGCAACAGTTGGCAAGAACACTGACCTTGGTACATCAGCTGCAAACAAGAAGACTCTTGAAGAAGCAAAGGCTGCTCTTGATGAAATTAACAGCGTAATCATCACCGATTATGATGAAGCTAAGGAATATCTCAATAAGAACGGCGTTTCAGTTTCTGATGCATTTGATAAATCCGCAGCAGTTCTTACATACTCTGACAATGTTACTCTCCAGGTTGGCGCAAGAACTAAGGACGCTGTAAACTTTACGTTTGAGTATCAGTCCACAGCTATGGGCGATCTTGAATCCGACCTCAACTGCACAGCAGAGGGTCTTGGTACAGATAAGCTTACTCTTGCTACACAGGAAGAAGCTAACGCTGCTATCGATAAGATCGACAACGCTATCAACAAGGTTTCTATGGTTCGTGCATCCTTCGGTGCTATCCAGAACAGACTCGAACACAAGATCGACAACCTCAATACAACAAACGAAAACCTCACAGCTGCTGAGTCTCGTATCCGTGATACAAATATGGCAGAAGAAATGATGAACTTCACAAAGAATCAGATCCTCAGCCAGGCTTCTCAGTCTATGCTTGCTCAGGCAAATACACTTCCTCAGGGTGTTCTCGCACTCCTCCAGTAAGTCTGATTTGCAAAAGCTACAGCTTAAAGGATTTTTCAAAGACCTCCGCAAAAGCGGGGGTCTTTTTTTGGTAAAATATAAGTTAATTTTTTGTATAATTCGCCAAATATCACAAATATTTTAAATATACGTTGCAATTTTTGTATAAATCTGATATAATAGATATGTATTTGATAGAACTGCGTATTTTTGAAATAGGGCAGGCAATTAACGAAGAAAGCGTGAACTGTAATGACCGATGAATATATTTACAGCGAGGGTATGGAGGCATATTGCGCCGAGCTTGAACAGCAGCTCAGGATTGAGCGTGAAAAGTACAGGATAATAGCAGACAACACCAACTGCGGCTTGTGGGAGTATGATATTGAGCATAAAAGACTTGACCAAAGCAAAAAGCTTGACGGTAAGTGGAGCGATACTAACATGATAATAGAAAATTATCGTGAAACGGTCAAGTCATGGGGTATTCTTCACCCGGAGGACGTTGGAGTGTTTGATATGTACTGCGACAGCATGGACAGGGGTGACAAGGATTTTCAGTATGACCTGCGGGCTATCACGGACGAATATACTTTTAAATGGCTGAGATATATAGGCACAACGATATATGATTCAAAGGGAAAAGCGTTAAAGGTCATAGGCAAAACGCTTGACGTGACTAAGAAAAAAAACGATCGTGCGGCGCTTGAGCGAAAGGCGGCGCAGGACCCTCTCACGCATTTGTACAATAAAGCCTACACAAAGGAAATGATAGATGAACATATAAGTGAGATCGGAGCAAAAGGAAACCATGTTCTTTATATCATAGATATTGATAATTTCAAGAATATAAATGACCGATGGGGGCATCTTTACGGAGATTATGTTCTTGAAACCTTTGCAGAGAAGATAAAAAGTTCATTTCATGCAGGAGATATAATAGGGCGTATAGGCGGAGATGAATTTGTGGTTTTCTGTCCCTATATTGCAGATTCGCACAGTGCGGCAACTACAATAGCAAAGCGTCTGCTGACTAATGCATCGGAAATAGAGCTGAAAAACAATGAAAAGCTTACAATAAGCGTAGGTGCAGCAGTTTTCCCGAAACACGGACATACCTATGACGCTTTGTACAAAAGTGCGGATATTGCGCTTTACGAGGCAAAGCGAAGCGGAAAGAACTGTTTTTCGCTGTACAGCCGCATGGCTGCATATGAGAGCAATATCGGCGAAAAAACGAGAAAAAACGCAGGTAATGATAATACTTACGGAAATGCCGCAGGCGAGGACTACAGGAAAAATGTCGGCAAGCTCGGAAATATCGAAAAAAATCTGTTTAACTATTCCTTTGATACGATAAGCAGGTATGAAAATTTCAACGATGCGGTAAATGATATTTTTGAAGAGATAGGAAAGTATTTCGGCTTGGACAGAATTTCCGTTATGGAGTATAATTTTCTGCTCCGCAAGCTTGATTTTTCCTATGAATGGAACAGAATAGATATTAATTATGAGGCGCACACAAATTTAAAGGAGCTTTGCAGAACGAACTGGAGCATTATTGAACAGCGTTATTGCGGACGTGAGAGATATTATTTTTACAGCGCAAAGGACGATCCGTATGATGACAGTATCCACACAAATAAAGTATTTGCACTGACGGATATAAAATCCATGCTGCAAATGCCGCTTATAGACGGCGAAAAGCTTGTAGGCGTAATAACATATGAATCGCACGATGATAATTATGAATGGGACGAAAATACCATAGCAACGCTTTTCAGTATAACAAAGATGATATCGAGCTATATGTTAAGACTGCGAAGCAAAACAGAGCTTGAAGACGAGATTTTGTATAACGGTGTTGCGATGGATACACAGCAGGCGACATATTATGTAATAAATCCGCAGACCTATGAGCTGAAATATATCAGCCGATATGCGGATAAGCTTTTCCCGAACATAAAGATAGGGGCAACGTGCTATTCAAATATAATGGGACGTCCCAATCCCTGCCCGAACTGTCCGATAAAGGGATTAAGCGAAGAAAACAAGATATATTCCCTTGAAACATATATAGAAAAGCGTGAAACATGGTTTTCGGCGACTGCGGCGGAGGTAGTGCATGAAGGACGTGAAAGGGAGTGTCTTGTAAGCTGGTCGGACGTTACGGCGTTTCTTGAAAGAGTTACGTCGACGGATAAGCTTACGGGTGCTCTTACATATGATAAATTCAAAGCTGAGGCTTTGAGAATAATTCCAAATTCCGACAGCAGGTATTACTTTATATTTATGGGCATAAAGGATTTTGCGGGAATAAATGATGTTTTCGGATACAAGGCAGGCGACGAGGTTCTGAAATGCACCGCAGCGCAATTTTCGTCAATACTCAGCTATGATGAGCTGTTATGCCGTGTCAAGGGCGATGACTTTGTGCTTATGCTTAACGCAGATGGTATAATATCCGCAAAGGACAGGGTGCTTAATGCCTGCCGTCAGATAGAGCTGTTGATGCGTGATGGATATCCGACTATGAATATAAACTGTATCGGCGGTGCATATCTGATGAATGATACGGACTATTCAATAAGTGCGGAGATAGACAAAGCAAACAGAGCGAAGCGCAAGGCAGCGGAGCAGTTCTCGTCCGATAATCACAGAATAGTTGAATACGGCGAGGATATAGATATACAGGCGAACGAGGAGCATGCTATTGAAAGATCAATGGTAAATGCGCTTTCAGACGGTCAGTTCCATGTTTATTTTCAGCCTAAGGTCGATACGAAGAGTGAGTGCGTAGAGGGTGCGGAAGCGCTTGTACGCTGGATAAAGCCTGATGGAACTATTGTGTCTAACGGTAAGTTCATACCTATATTTGAAAAGAACGGATTTATAGTTGAGATGGATAAATTCGTGTATAATCAACTTTTCGGATATATACGCAAATGGTTGAGTGAGGGAAAGAAAGTGCCGGTTATTTCGATGAACGTGTCACGTCTTCATCTTTTTGATGAAACGTTTCCCGATTATCTGAATGATCTTGCAAAGCAGTATGGTATCCCGAATGATCTTATAGAAATAGAGATTACGGAGAGTGTATTTTTTGATAATATAGAAAAGCTGATAATGATAATATCTCGTCTTCAGAGTAAGGGTTTCCTTATTTCGATGGATGACTTTGGTACGGGGTATTCAACGCTTAGCCTTATGAAGTCCATGCCGATAGATATAATCAAGATAGACGGCAGCTTTTTCTTGCAGAGCAATCTGGAAGATAAGAATAAGGCTGTTATTTCGTCGATAATACATCTGTCAAAGAATCTCAATTATAAGATAGTGGCAGAGGGAATCGAAACACAGGAGCAAGCGGATTATATAAGGAAAGAGGCAGTAGACTATGCGCAGGGCTTCTTTTATTATAAACCTATGTCGGCGGAGAATTTTGAAAAGATACTTTGAATGAAAAAAGAGCAGCGGCACGAAAAAATGCCGCTGCTTCAGCTTGTCGAAAAAGTAAATCTGCAACACGCTTTCTTACGATACGCACAAACCTTCACAGCCTTTTATCCAATATTTTTTAAATATTGGCGAGGTTTCCAAAGGGCGAGAAGCCCTTTGGTCGCCGTCCGCAGACGGCGAAATTCCCTAAAATGCGTTTAAAACCGGAGCAAGGGGTGAAAAAATGCGATAGCATTTTGAGGGGAGG
>CASFZT010000095.1 GCA_949299215.1 uncultured Ruminococcus sp. | reverse complement strand
AAGCTGCGATGAAGTTTCAGTTGGGGATTGAACCCCAACTGAAACTGAATATGGAACCCGCCGCCTTAGAGGCGGGGGACATCTTGCCTAAGTTATAAATTTACCCACCTGCTCAGTTAGTCGACATTATAACAGTTTCATAATTAAGCTCGGCATTATAAACATTCTTGACATTTCCGTCTATATCATTAAACACAACATGATAGTTGCACACAACATCATCGCCCGTCAGATCATCGGAATAGTAATATCTGTAAACATAAGTAGTCGTATTATCAATTTCTTTAATAATAGTATAAGGTTCAAAGCCAAGCTTACGCTCAACCTCCTTTTCACTCATGCCATATATAATTTCGGAAGAAGAAATTTCAGCAGACGCATGATATCCTTTCCACGTTTTTTGCAAAACTGAAAAGTCATAATACGCCACACGATTTATCGTCTTATCGCTTCCCACGGAAATTGCAATTGCCCATTCCGGAAGATTTATTCCCTCAACTTTAAGTCCGCCCTCCGATTCACAGACATGATCAAACGTACTTATTTTCACAAGCGCATCATACCTTGAAACATTCACAAAATTTCTGCCCGTCTTTGTTTCCGCATACGCAACATCTCTGCCTATCGGTACATCTGCAAGCACCTTTTCACCCTCGGACGCCGAAAACATGGATATCAGCACAAAAGCGGCAGCGCAAACAGCGACTATTGCAATTACTATCGCAGCTATCTTTATTTGCAGGCTGTTTTTCTTGGATTTTTCAGTTTTCGGTGCTTTATTTTCCTCTGCCATTTTTCCGCCGCCCCTTTTAGTATTCTTTTCGTCTGTATCAAGCGTATTCATTATATTATCGGACGAAAAATCATATCCGCAATTTTTGCAGAATGCTGCTCCGTCCGCACTTTCCTTACCGCATTTCGGGCATATCATCGAAAACACTCCTTTTTAGATATCATTCCGACATATACGTATAGTATAACATTGGTATCATATTTTGTCAAGTTTTAATGAAAAATGCCCATGATATATGCCGCACCCCCAAAATGAAAGTATTTTGCATTCCTATTTCTTTTTTTAACATATAAAACTGCGTTATTCACAAAATATTTACTGATTTTTGCAAGTTTTAATTATAATTCTTGCAAAAATCTCTTGACAAATCTATTTTAGTATGTTATCATAACTACAGTCGACTATTTTATTTATTTTTTAGGAGAGTGAGTATATGCTTTTAAATGAGGGTGAAATCAGAATCCCATCCGGATGTGCTATTTCAGGCTTTATCAGCAGGGACGGACGCCGTCTTAACGGCAGCGATGTGGTAAAGTCAATTTCCTATATGCACGACCGTTCAAACGGTCTTGGCGGCGGCTTCGCAGGATACGGAATCTATCCCGAATATAAGGATCTATACGCATTTCATGTTTTTTACAGCTCCAATACTGCGCGTGAAGAAACAGAACGTTTCCTCGACCGCCATTTTGATGTTGTAAATTTAAGCCGCATACCTACAAAAAAAATTCCGGCAATTACAAATGAACCTCTTATCTGGAGATACTTTGTAAATCCTCTGCCGACTAAGATTGCTTCCTCACAGCTTGATGAAAAGGAATTCGTTGCACAGTGCGTTATCAGAATAAACAACGATATTGAAGGTGCTTACGTTTTCTCAAGCGGAAAAAATATGGGCGTTTTCAAGGCTGTAGGCTTCCCCGAGGACGTCGGTGAATTCTATCGTCTTGATGAATATGAAGGCTATGCTTGGACCGCCCACGGACGTTATCCGACAAACACCCCCGGCTGGTGGGGCGGTGCGCATCCCTTTGCTCTTCTTGACTATACTATTGTTCATAACGGTGAAATTTCTTCCTATGACGCCAACCGCCGTTACATTGAAATGTTCGGCTACAAGTGTACGCTTCTCACAGATACGGAAGTTATTACATATATTTTCGATTACCTCAACAGAAAACAAGGTCTTTCACTTGAGGACATCTCCTCAATAATCGCTGCTCCTTTCTGGAGCGAGATCGACCGCATGGAGCCCGAAAAAGCAGAAAAGCTAAAATATTTCAGAAACGCTTTTTCAAGTATGCTCATTACAGGACCGTTCTCTATCATTCTCGGCTATACGGGCGGTCTTATGGCTCTTAACGACCGTCTTAAGCTGCGTTCCATGGTCGTTGCCGAGAAGGGAGATATGGTTTACATTGCAAGCGAAGAATGTGCTATCAGCGCTATCTGTCCCGATTATGACAGAATATGGAGTCCTCGCGGCGGTGAACCTGTAATTGTTAATTTAAGTGAGGAGGGTAAAAGAAAATGCCTGTAAATTTCTTTCCTGCACAGTTTGAGGTACTCAGAAATACGGATAAATGTATCAAATGCCGTGCTTGTGAACGTCAATGCTCTAACGAAGTTCACTATTATGACGCCGATTACGATAAAATGCTTACTCATGACAGCAAATGTGTAGACTGTCAGCGCTGTGTTTGCATCTGCCCAACGGGTGCTCTTAAAATACATAAAAACGAAAATGCTTTCCGTGAAAGTGCAAACTATACTCAGCAGATAATGATTGAAAACTACCGCCAGGCAAGCAGTGGCGGCGTACTTCTTTCTTCCATGGGTACTCCTAAAGATTACCCCGTTTACTGGGATAAAATTCTTATCAATGCTTCCCAGGTAACAAACCCGTCTATCGACCCGCTCCGTGAGCCTATGGAAACAAAGGTATTCCTTGGCAAAAAGCCTGCCGGAATAAAAAGAAAGCCCGATGGTTCTCTCGACACATCAATAGACCCGTATCTTGAGCTGAACACACCTGTTATGTTTTCCGCCATGTCATACGGTTCCATCTCCAAAAATGCTCACGAAAGCCTTGCAAGAGCCGCAGAAGAACTCGGCACTTACTACAATACCGGTGAGGGCGGTCTGCACAAGGATTTCTACAAATACGGTGCAAACACCATCGTTCAGGTAGCTTCCGGACGTTTCGGCGTATTTAAGGATTATCTTGACACCGGTGCTGCTATTGAAATCAAGATGGGACAGGGTGCTAAGCCCGGCATCGGAGGACATCTCCCCGGCGCCAAGATCAGAGAAGATGTTTCAAGAACACGTATGATACCAATGGGCACAGACGCTATCTCACCTGCTCCGCATCATGATATCTACTCTATTGAAGACCTGCGTCAGCTTATCTTCTCCTTAAAGGAAGCTACGGAATATACAAAGCCTGTTATCGTTAAGATCGCAGCCGTTCACAATGTTGCAGCTATCGCTTCCGGTATTGCACGTTCCGGTGCGGATATCATTGCAATTGATGGCTTCAGAGGCGGTACGGGTGCTGCTCCCACAAGAATACGTGATAATGTCGGCATTCCGATTGAACTTGCTCTTGCTTCCGTAGACCAGCGTCTGCGTGACGAGGGCATCAGAAACGAAGTTTCCGTTGTTATCGGCGGTTCTATACGTTCATCCTCCGACGCCGTAAAGGCTATTGCTCTTGGCGCCGATGCTATCTACATAGGTACTCCCGCACTTCTTGCTCTCGGCTGTCACCTTTGCAGAAGCTGTCACGAGGGCAAGTGCAACTGGGGTATCGCTACACAGCGTCCCGACCTTGTAAAGCGTCTTAACCCAGAAATAGGTTACAAGCGTCTTGTAAACCTTGTAACTGCATGGGATCATGAGATCAAGGAAATGATGGGCGGTATGGGTATCAACTCTATTGAATCCCTCCGTGGCAACAGACTTATGCTCAGAGGCATCGGTCTTACTCAGAAAGAGCTTGATATTCTCGGTATCCAGCACGCAGGCGAATAAAATGGAGATAAAGTGAAAGGAATGGTCATATAGATGAAAAGGGTCTATGTTAATGAAGACTGGTGCTTAGGCTGCCATCTTTGCGAATATTACTGCGCTTTTGCCAACTGTGATGAAACCGATATGGCAAAGGCTTTCAAACTTGACAGAGCTGCCACTCCTCGTATCAGGGTCGAGGATAGCGATGACATTCATTTTGCCGTTCAGTGCCGCCAATGTGCGGCTACTCCATGTGTAAAAGCTTGTATCACGGGCGCTCTTTCGGTAAATAACGGTGTAGTTGAGATCGATCAGAGTCGTTGTGTAGGCTGCTATACCTGCATACTCTCCTGCCCCTACGGCTGTATTACCATAGATGAAAAAAATGAAAAGAAAACTATTACAAAATGCGAGCTTTGCACAAGAAATAAAGAGATTGAACCTGCCTGTGCTGCAAACTGTCCTAATAGGGCCATCGTATTTGAAGAAAGGGGCGAAGAATAATGAACTACGTTATCATAGGCAACTCCGCTGCTGCTGTCGGCGCTGTTCAGGGTATCCGTTCCGTTGATAATGCAGGAAACATTACTATTATTTCCGATGAGAAATATCACACATACTCACGCCCCCTTATTTCCTACTGGCTCAAGGGTGCTGTTTCGGAAGACAAAATGCTCTACCGTGACTCCGATTTTTATGAAAAAAACAACGTTGAAACAAAGCTTGGCGTGAAGGTAACGGCTATTAATGCCGCAGAAAAAAAAGTAATTCTTGATGACGGCTCCTCCGTTTCATATGACAAGCTGCTCAACGCTACCGGCTCAAAGCCTTTTGTTCCCCCAATGGAGGGTCTTGAATACGTAAAGCACAAATATACATTTATGAAGTTTGATGATGCAAAGGCTATTAAGGACGAAATCAAGCCAGAGGTGAAGGTTCTTATTGTAGGTGCAGGTCTTATCGGTCTTAAGGCTGCCGAGGCTTTGGAGCATTACGGTGCAGATATGACCGTTATCGATCTTGCAGACAGAATTCTTCCGTCAATTCTTGACAAGGACGCTTCTGCTGTCATGCAGTCATACATTGAAAGCAAGGGCGTTAAATTTATTCTCGGCACAAGCGTAAAGAAATTCAATGCAGGTTCCGCAGAACTTACAAACGGTAATACCGTTATATTTGACATGGTTATCCTTGCCGTTGGTGTTCGTCCGAACACGGAGCTTATTGCGAAAGCCGGCGGAAAGGTAAACAGAGGTATCGTTACCGACAATAAACAGGCTGTAGAAGGTTTGTCCGATGTTTATGCCGCAGGCGACTGCACCGAATCGTTTGACATTACCTCCGGTACACAGAAAATCCTTGCTCTCCTCCCCAACGCATTCATGCAGGGTGAGATTGCAGGAAAAAATATGGCAGGCGAGGAAGCATATTATCTCAACGCTATTCCTATGAACGCTATCGGATTTTTTGGTCTGCACATCATCACCGCAGGCTCATATGACGGCAATGCATATGTCGAAACCGAGGGTAACCGCTACAAAAAGCTTGTTACCCAAGGCAACGAACTCAAGGGCTTTATCCTCATGGGCGACATTAAGCGTGCAGGTATTTACACTTCTCTTATCAAACAGCATATATCCATTGATGAATGTGATTTTGAAATGCTGAAAAACGATCCGCTTATGATGGCATTCACAAGAGAAAGAAGAAATGAAAAGCTTGCAGGAGGTGTTGGAAATGGCTAAAATTGATGCAACGGGTCTTTATTACAAAGAACTTAATGAGCTTGTACGCAGTGCCGCAGATACCGATATCGTTATTGAAAACGCTCTCGGTCAGCGTTACATAGGCGGTGGTGCGCTCAATAAAAATATAGATATTTACGGCGTTCCGGGAAATGCTCTCGGTGCATATCTCAACAACTGCAAAATTACCGTTCACGGAAACGCTCAGGATGCAACGGGCGATACAATGAACTCGGGCGAAATAATCATTTACGGAAGCTGCGGCGACGCCTGCGGCTACGGTATGCGTGACGGAAAAATATTTATTAAAGGCTGTGCAGGCTATCGTGCAGGTATCCACATGAAGGAATATCAGTCACATATACCTATGATAACAATAGGCGGCAAGGTAGGCGATTTCCTTGGAGAATATCTTGCAGGCGGCAGACTTATCGTTCTCGGAATTGGCTGCGAAAATGACTCACCTGTCGGAAATTTCTGCGGCACGGGTATGCACGGGGGCGCTATCTACATCAGAAGCAAGCATATGCCTGTCGGACTTCCCGTTCAGGTATGCTGTCATGATGCAACTGCCGAGGATATCAATTCCATTCGTGCCGACGTTGAGGAATTTTCGGCATATTTCGGATATAATGCAAATGAGCTTCTTTCATCTCATTTCTATAAACTTACGCCTAATTCACAAAATCCTTACAAACAGCTTTACGTCAACAATTAATTGTGCTATAATGTATATGACGGTTAATAACAAATATTAACAGACTTATCGTACACGGCTTATGCGTAATAATTCATCCATAAGCCGTGGCGGAAGCCTTTCAATAAGAGGCTTGCCCCGTCATTATAATGCATTGTACGAAAATACAAGGCAATACCGTACAGAGCTTGTGCGGTATTGCCACAATATATTTTGCAAAGGAGCAAAGGGCTATGAACGGAAGCAACAACATTCTTATAGTGGCAGCTAATGAAGAAACATCAAAGAATTTTGCTGCTGCTGCTTATGAATACGGTTTTTCGGGTGTTTCCTTATCCGACGGCAAAGAACTCAAAAAAACCATAAAGCCCGACAGCTTTGAGCTTGTTATCATTTCTACACCTCTTGAAAATGAATTCGGTCTTGACCTGGCGTCCTTCATATCAAACAATACCGCATCG
>CASFZT010000094.1 GCA_949299215.1 uncultured Ruminococcus sp. | reverse complement strand
ACACGCATATTTTGGAGAATTTAGCCAGCTCTTCGTTAAAAATGTTTGAAATACGACAGTATGTCTGCACATTTTCACCTTGAATTTGAAGAAATTATGCTCAAAAATCTGCATATTAGTTTTATGTGAACACGCTCTAAAATTATTTACCGTTAAAAGCCGTTCTTATCTTATCAAAGAAGCTTGGGCGCTTTGAATAATTTTCATCCGACATACTTGCATCAAATTCTTTAAGCAGCTCTTTCTGCTTCTTACTCAGATTCTTGGGCACTTCTATATAGACACGAACATACTGGTCGCCTCTGTCGGAACGATTAAGTTTCTTGACTCCTTTGTTCTTGAAGCGGAACACCGTACCGTTCTGTGTTCCTTCGGGAACATTATACTTGACCTTGCCGTCTATTGTCGGAACGGTAATTTCGTCACCGAGAACAGCCTGTGTATATGTGATCGGGATATCCGTATGAATATCATATCCATCACGTTCAAAGATAGGATCGGGACGTACCGAAACGATAATATGAAGATCGCCGCTTGGTCCACCGTTTACACCTGCGTTTCCCTGACCGCTTATCTGAAGTGTCTGTCCATCATCAATACCGGCAGGTATTTTTACATTTATCTTTTTGGATATGCTTACTCTGCCGCTTCCACGGCACTTCTGACATGGATTATTGATAACCTTGCCCTTGCCTCCGCATCGGCTGCACGGCTTGGTCTGCGATATCACACCAAACGGTGTACGCTGTGTGACTTTTACCTGACCCGTACCGTGACAATCCGGACAGGTTTCCGCAGAAGAGCCTGCAGCAGTACCGCTTCCGTTACAATCGGGGCATTTTTCCATACGGTTTACAGTCACGTCCATATCCTTGCCAAAGCAAGCGTCCATAAAACTTATATTGACATTTGTCTTGACGTCCTGTCCTCTTCTCGGCGCATTTGCTCGTGATGCAGAGCTGCCACCGAAGCCGCCGCCGAAAAAGCTGTTGAAGATATCGCCGATATCGCCCATATCTCCAAAGCCGCCGCTGAAACCGCCTCCATAACCGCCGCCGCCGTAAGAGGGGTCTACCCCTGCATGGCCGAACTGATCATAACGTGATTTCTTATCTGCATCGGACAGAACTTCATATGCTTCATTAACTTCCTTAAATTTTTCCTCAGCTTCCTTATCACCCGGATGAAGGTCGGGGTGATATTTTTTCGCCATCTGGCGATAAGCCTTTTTTATATCCTCTGCGGAAGCGCTTTTGTCCACGCCGAGGACTTCATAATAATCTCTTTTATCAGCCATGGTATAAAGCCTCCGTTATATTTCCTTAACCTTATTAAAACGCCGTAAGGTCAGAGTTTATCTGACCTTATAGCATACACAATCAATTATTCTGCGTCTTTGAATTCGGCATCAACAAAACCATTATCATCGCCGCCGTTGTTTGAAGAAGCACCGTTATCCGCATAAGCTGCATCCTGCTGCTGAGCTGCTGCACCTGCTGCCTGGTAAACCTTTGTTGCAATTTCGGAGAATGCCTTCTGAAGCTCATCTGTCTTAGCCTTAATATCGTCTGTATTGTCAGTTTTGACAGCTTCCTTAAGAGCGTCTATCTTAGGCTGAACGGCAGCCTTATCCTCTGCTGTTACCTTATCGCCAAAATCTGTCATAGCCTTTTCACACTGGAATACAAGGTTTTCCGCATTGTTCTTTGTATCAACGGCTTCCTTGCGCTTCTTATCTTCTTCTGCATAACGAGCAGCCTCATCAACAGCCTTCTGGATATCCTCCTTGGACATATTTGTGGAAGATGTGATGGAGATATGCTGTTCCTTGCCTGTACCGAGGTCCTTTGCGGAAACATTTACGATACCGTTTGCATCAATATCAAATGTTACTTCGATTTGAGGGATTCCTCTCGGAGCGGGAGCAATACCGTCAAGACGGAACATACCGAGCTGCTTGTTATCCTTTGCAAATTCACGCTCACCCTGGAGTACATTTACGTCAACGGCTGTCTGATTATCCGCATATGTGGAGAACACCTGTGATTTCTTTGTAGGGATAGTTGTATTTCTTTCGATCATCTTTGTGCATACGCCGCCTGCTGTTTCAATACCGAGAGAAAGCGGAGTAACGTCAAGGAGAAGAAGTCCGGTTACATCGCCGCCGAGAACACCACCTTGGAGTGCTGCGCCGAGAGCAACACATTCGTCGGGGTTAATGCCCTTGAAAGGTTCCTTGCCGATAAAGTTCTTTACAGCATCCTGTACTGCCGGTATTCTTGAAGAACCGCCGACCATAAGAACCTTGTCAAGCTCGGAAGTGCTTAAACCACTGTCTGCAAGAGCCTGCTTTACAGGACCCATTGTAGACTGTACAAGGTCTGAAGTAAGATCGTTGAACTTAGCCTGTGTAAGTGTAAGCTCAAGGTGCTTAGGACCTGTAGCGTCTGCTGTGATATAAGGAAGATTAATTGTAGAGCTCGGAGTTGAAGAAAGCTCGATCTTAGCCTTTTCTGCAGCTTCTTTAAGACGCTGCATAGCCATTTTATCGTTTGTGAGGTTAATACCTTCGGTCTTTTTGAATTCCTCAACCATCCAATTTATAATTCTTTCATCAAAGTCGTCGCCGCCAAGACGATTGTTGCCTGCCGTAGCAAGAACCTGCTGTACGCCGTCGCCCATTTCAATGATAGATACATCGAATGTACCGCCGCCGAGGTCGTAAACCATTACTTTCTGATCTGATTCCTTATCGATACCGTAAGAAAGAGCAGCAGCAGTAGGCTCGTTGATGATTCTCTTTACATTAAGACCTGCGATCTGGCCAGCGTCCTTTGTTGCCTGACGCTGCGCATCCGTAAAGTATGCAGGTACCGTGATAACAGCTTCGGTAACGGTCTCGCCAAGATAGCTTTCTGCGTCAGCCTTGAGCTTCTGGAGTATCATAGCGGAAATTTCCTGCGGAGTATAGCTCTTGCCGTCAATAGTTACCTTATAGTCGGAGCCCATATGTCTTTTAATTGAAGAAATAGTTCTCTCTGCATTTGTAACTGCCTGTCTTTTAGCTACCTGTCCGATAAGACGCTCACCTGTCTTTGTGAAGCCCACAACGGACGGAGTTGTTCTTGCACCCTCTGTGTTGGGGATAACAACGGCATTGCCGCCTTCCATAACTGCAACGCAGGAGTTTGTTGTACCTAAGTCAATACCAATGATCTTTGCCATAAATAATCAATCCTTTCAATAATATATATTCCGATATTCAAAGTAATGTGCTTTTTACGGATTTGCAACGGATACCATTGCGCATCTTATAACCTTTTCGCCGAGCTTATAGCCTTTTCTGAAAACCTGACAAACTACATTCTCACCGAAATTTTCGTCCTCGACCTGATTAACCGCATGATGAACATTCGGGTCAAAAGTCTGATTAAGCGCCTCAATTTCGGTAACACCAAGCTTTTTAAGAATGTCGTTATACTGATTAAAGATCATCACAACGCCTTTCTTGTAATTTTCATCTGAACATTCCGCTTCAAGTGCTCTTTCAAAGTTATCTATGACCGAAAGCACTTCCTCAATAACCTTTGCCTGTGCATCGGCTACCGCATTCAGACGATCGTTCACCGAGCGTTTTCTGAAATTATCATACTCTGCGACCACTCTTAAATACTTATCCTTTTCAGTCGCAAGCTGTGATTCAAGCTCCGCTATTTTCGCCTCCTCCTGTGAAGGCTTATCTTCCCGTATTTCTTCAGCATTATCAGCCTCGGCTTCCTCCGGGGAGATATCCTGCTCAATTTCCTCGCCTGTGTTCATTTCCTTTTCCTTTTCCTCCATGTCACAAACTCCTTTCCTTTTTAGTCTTTATCCGGAAGCAATTTTATATTATCTCCCGGAAAATCGTCCGTTTCATCGTCAGATATCATTTCAGTTATACGTTCCGTCAGATATTCAACATATGGTATGATTTTAGCATAATTGATCCTCATAGGTCCTATAACGCCAAGCGTTCCCGCAGTTTTTTCGCCTTTTTTTATTTTTGATACGATCATGCTTGCGTTTTCAATAACAAAATTCCCGTCTTCTCCGAACACGACCTGCAGGTCTCCGAAGCTGTCGTCAAGCAATTTCACAACTTCTTCCTTATGCTCAAGGAATTTTACTATCTGACCTGTATCTATATCCTGTCTTGCAAGAAGATTTTTCTCACCCGAAACAACCACATCGGTATTGTTGAAATCAGCCGCAATATCATACAGACCTTTCAAAAGCGGAGTAAGGGTCACCACATAGGTTCCCATTGCCGTAACAAGATCATTCATTGTCTGCTCCGACAAACTTTCAATCGAAATTCCCTCAAGGTTTTCCGAAAGATAGCTTGTGAAGAAATCAAGCTGTTCATTCGTCAGATCAAATTCCAGCCGGCAGACCTTGTTTTTGATATCTCCCGAAGAAGTCACCATAAGCAGGACATACATTCTTTTTCCGGTAGGAATAACCTCCACTTTCGTGATTACAGAAAATTTAGGGGCTGCATTTTTTGCCACCGCCGCACAGTTCGTAAGCTCTGCAAGAACCTTTGAGGCATTTTCTATAAGTGCGTCTGCGGTCGGCACCTCAACTTCATTGAGAACATCGTCAAGCATTTGTTTGTCCTCATCGCTAAGTGCATATTCCGGCATAAGCTTGTCGATATACACTTGATATCCCTTATAGGTAGGAATTCTTCCTGCAGACGTATGCGGTTGTTCAAGATAGCCAAGCTCTTCAAGCAGCGCCATATCATTTCTTATGGTAGCCGGTGAAACTCTTATATCCGGCATTGAAGCGATCGTTTTGGAGCTTACAGGCTCGCCTGTCATTATATACTGATTTATTACGGCAGCCAGTATTTTAAATTTCCTGTCCTCCTGCAAAACGGTCACTCCCATCTTTACTAAAATCCACGAGTGCTGGCACTTTAGCTTTAACTCTGTTAGCACTCGTTATCTTTGAGTGCTAAGTATATTATACACCCCCATTAAAATTTGTCAAGGTTTTTTTCGAAAAAACTTTTATTTTTCACAATATAATCATTTTTTCCTTTAAACATACCTCTTATTCACGGTCAAAATGCACGATAAAAGCAATAAACACATAAAAAAACCGAGCCGCAGTGCGACCCGGTCTTTAACATATACATCAATAATTTTCTTTTCTGACTTCAAAGAAGCTCTGAGGGTGATTGCATACGGGACAAACCTCGGGAGCTTTCTTTCCGATAACAAGATGTCCGCAGTTGCGGCACTCCCACATTGTTTCCTCAGCCTTTTCAAATACCTGCTGCATTTCCACATTTTTAAGAAGTGCACGGTATCTTTCCTCATGAGCCTTTTCTATCTGACCTACCGCTCTGAACTGTGCCGCAAGTGCGGTAAAGCCTTCCTCCTCGGCTTCCTTTGCAAAGCGGTCGTACATATCCGTCCACTCATAATTCTCACCCGCTGCCGCAGATGCAAGATTCTGTGCAGTATCGCCGAGTCCGCCGAGAGCCTTGAACCAAAGCTTTGCATGCTCCTTTTCATTTGAAGCGGTTTCCTCAAATATAGCGGCGATCTGCTGAAAACCCTCTTTCTTTGCTACGGAAGCAAAGTAAGTGTACTTATTTCTTGCCTGTGACTCACCGGCAAATGCCTCCATAAGATTTTTTTCGGTTTTTGTTCCTTTGATATCCATAATATCATTCCTTTCATCTTTTTCTTCAATCTTTTCAAAATCGGCTGCGCCATGCTTGCACAGAGGACATACAAAATCATCAGGAAGTTCTTCTCCCTCATAAATATATCCGCATATCTTACATTTCCACCTGCCCATTTTCGGCGTGGCTTCTTCATCGCCTATCTTTACGAAATCTGCTGCACCATGCTTGCAAAGCGGACATACAAAATCCGCCGGAAGCTCCTCACCTTCATAAATATAACCGCATATCGTACATATCCAGCCTTTTTTCTTGGGTGCTTCGGGTTTTGGCTTTGTATACTTATGATAATAGCTGTACGTTATGCTCGGAGCCTCGGAAAGTATTTTTGCGTCCGTGACTTCGGAAATAAAAAGAGTATGTGTACCTGCGTCCTCCGTTGAAATCACCTTGCAGCTCATATATGCATTTGAATATCCATCCACATAAAAAATGCCGTTTGCCGCATATTTTATATAATCTGCGCCGTCAAGCTTATCGCTGTCCCTGCCCGATGCAAAGCCAAAACGTTTGAAAACCTCAAAAGGCGCTCCCTCGGAAAGCACGGAAACATTAAACTCGCCCGAACGCATTATCATATCATGCGTAAAATTCTGTTTATTTACACCCATTACAACCTTAACGGGATCGGATGTCACCTGCATAAAAGTGTTTATAATACACCCGTTATCCTTTCCGCCGTCCTTTGAGGAGAGGACGTAAAGTCCGTATCCTATCTTCTGAAGTGCTTTAATATCCGTAGAAATCACCCTTTCCGTATCGAATCGTTTATTAACAATGCGCAATAACATCAATATACATTATACCATATTTGTAAAAAATGTCAAGGGGATTTTCATATTTATTGACAAGACAGCTTATCTGCATTATAATTTTTCAATAAGGAGCTTGCCCCGTCATTCAACGTGGCAAGCCGCAGCGAAGCTGCGATGAAGTTTCAGTTGGGGATTGAACCCCAACTGAAACTGAATATGGAACCCGCCGC
>CASFZT010000093.1 GCA_949299215.1 uncultured Ruminococcus sp. | reverse complement strand
GAGCGTGTTCACATAAAACTAATATGCAGATTTTTGAGCATAATTTCGTCAAATTCAAGGCGAAAATGTGCAGACATACTGTCGTATTTCAAACATTTTTAACGAATAAGTCGGCGAAATTTGCCAAAAAGATGCGTGTTATGCTTTAATGTGAACACGCTCTAATTCTTAAAGATTGTGTATAACGTATACCACAGCTTTTAAATGCGCATTATGATTAGTCTAATTATACAAAAAATAAATATTTTCAAAAAACACTTGACAACTACGGATAATTAGAGTATAATAATAAAGTCGCATGAAACAAGCGGAACACTTTCAGCTTCCTGCGAATTGAAAATGGCGGCATAGCTCAGCTGGCTAGAGCAACCGGTTCATACCCGGTAGGTCGTAAGTTCAAGTCTCACTGCCGCTACCATATGGCCCGTTGGTCAAGAGGTTAAGACGCCACCCTTTCACGGTGGAATCATGGGTTCGATTCCCGTACGGGTCACCAACTATGTATCTCGCAAATGCCTGTTTTACGGCGTTTGCGAGTTCTTTTTTTGCTCGATTTTTGCAATTGCCACTTATTTGCCACTTATTTTTGAAAATTGCCACTTACACTGCCACTTGTGCTTCTGTAAGCGGCTCTTTTTTATTTCCAAAAGAAAGTGCATTAGTAATCGCTTCACAGTTTCTCGCCTTCGCTTCCTGAAACATATGACAATAGATATTACTCGTTGTTCCTACGCAGGAATGTCCCATATCACTTGATACGGATACCATATCAACACCAGCATTGATGAGCAAGCTTGCGTGTAAATGACGTAGGGAATGAATATCACAGAAGCGGAAATTATGCTTCTTACAAAATTCTCCAAACCAGAAGTACGGAGTGTTATTATTCATTGGTCTGCCGTCCCACTTGACAAATATTCTGTCTGCGTCCTGCCACTTGTCACAAAGACGCTCTCGTTCGGCGTCCTGTTCCTTTTTATAAGCTTTGAGTAATTCCATAATCATCGGTGGAAACTTTGACGAGCGCTGTGATTTTTTTGTTTTGGTAGTGTCAGTATAAATTCCTTTTGCCGCTGTATAGTTTGATGTGCGGCGCACACTGATTACACCGTCCTCCCAGTTGATGTCCTTCCATTCCAGTCCAAGCATTTCGCCACGACGGAAGCCGCTGTACACTGCAAGAATAATAAACAGCTTATATTTCAACGGCTCAGTTTCAAGCGCATTGAAGATTTCTTCAACCTCTGCAAGTGTATAGATTTCTTTTTCCTTCGCTTCGCCTTTCGGCACGGTTACTCGTCTGCACGGATTGTCTGTAAGCATATCCATTTTCACAGCGTAAGTAAACACATTGGATATAAAACTGAGATGATGCACAACAGTCTTTCTTGAAAGAGGCTTCCCCGTTCTTTAGCTTTTTCCGTTTTCAAGCAGGTCGTTTACAAACTGCTGAATGTGTCTGCCGTTAATTTTATCAAGCTTCAGATGTCCGATTGCAGGATAAACACGGTTGCGGAGCTGTAACATTCTTTCATAAGAAGTATTACGGAGATTAAATTTCGCGTACTCCTCAAACCATTGCTCGGCGAATGCTTCAAATTTTATGGAAGCGGTAATCTGTCCTTTTTTGCAAGCCTCCTCAAAAAGAACAGCCTGACGGTTAAGCTCTTTTTCAATCTGCTTCGGTGTCATACCTTCGGAAGGTTTCCACGTTTTGTACTGTGAACGCTGTTTACCGTCAACACCATAACCACAAGATACTTTTATTTCATAAGAGTCGTTACCTCTTTTACGAATAGTTGCCATACTGATTTACTCCTTTCATTAAAACCGTAAACCGATATGACACATTTCTACATCATCATTATACACTTTAAAGCATAAAACTGTCAAGTGGGAATGTGTCATTATTCGAGTTCGCAGCTTCTTTTTCTCTGAATTTCATTCTGCTTTTCTTCATAATTCGTAAGTCGCTGAACATTGTAAATTAGCGTTTCCATAACAGCCACATCATCGCCCATCTTCTCAACCTTCGCACGGTCAACCTCAGCAGATTTTTTCAGTTCATCCAGTTCCCTCTGCCACGCTTTCGGAGTAAGCTTCGCACCGTTGAGATTGCTGTCAAAAAAAGATTTTGCTGTCTTGAATAATGCAATCTCACCGTAATGCTTGTCATAAAACTTTTCCTTTTTCTTTGGATTTGTAATGGACTGCCACTCCAGATAAACCGCCTTGTTCTCCTTGTAGCGAGGATAATTGTCAAGCAGTTCTGTCAGCTCTTTCATTCGCTTCTGTGTGCTGATGAGCTTGGATTTGTAATTTTTCAGTTCTGATTTTGTTTCAGAATTCTTCTCCGCAAGCTCTGAGAGTGTTCCGATATTATGCCCCTGCACAAAAGCTATCAAGTGAGTTAAATCCTTGAATTTTGCAATCTTTTTCAGATTGGAAACGCTCACGCCACGCACTTCATTGAACTTAATTCCATTATCGTGAAAACGCATAAGCATTTCAACGAGACTGTCCTCTTTCGGAATTTCCTTCATCTTGGCGAGCTCATCGTCAAGCACATCGATTCGTTTCAGCAGAGCAGAAATTTTTGCGTTTATGGATTTGATTTCTCGGTTGGTATCACCCTTGACAGTGCGTATTCCTTTACGCTCCATCTGCGTTGCGGCTACTCCCATATGGACTGTTGGTTTCTCCAATCTGCCTTGACGCTCAAAAGAACGGTGGTCAACAAGCGTGATGCTTGACCCATTTCCGCCGCCCATAACTTGTTCTGAATTTTCAAATTTAATTTTGCGGCGGTGCTGTAACAGCTCTTCTTCCGTAGCTAAGCCTTTATCAACAAGAGCCTGATTTAGAAATTCTGCCCACTCAGCTCGCCACTCCTCAGCCTTTTCCCGACTATTCCAATCGGTAGTCTGAACAGTACGGCATTTGTAAGTGCGTTTCCGTTTATCATAAATTTTGTTGCCATTCTTATCAAGCAGATATTCTTTCTTCTGCTTGTCGCCCCACGTTCCGTCCTCGTTGAACGGACGCATTGTCAGCATAATGTGAGCGTGAATATTTTTCTGCTCACGGTTTGGATTGTGAATACAGACATCGGCACACATACCCTTGTCAACGAAAGTCTGCTGTGCAAATTCTTTCGCAAGTGCAATACACTCCGCTTCGGAAAGTTCATTCGGTAGAGCAATTTCAATCTCCCGTGAAAGCTGTGCGTTTTTGGATTTCTCCACTTGCTCGACAGCGTTCCAGAGCATAGAACGGTCTGAGTATTCTCTCGGTGCATTGTCGGGCAGGAGAATTTCCGTATGAACCACGCCGCCCTTTCGTGTAAAGTCGTGAGTAGTTCCGTCATAGTCGTTCGTGAGCTTTTCGCCCGAACGATAAGCAGCGGCGGCAACAGCAGACTTGCCCTTGCCACGACTGATAATTTTGATGGAGCAATGATAGATTGCGATTGTCAAAACCTCCTTTCGGCGTATTGCCGATTTTCTCCGTTTCCGCAGAAACCGCACATACCATAGAATATGGTATATAAGTGCGCCCTTGTTTATGACAAGGGAAAATTCATAGAGCAAGCTTATATCAAAAGTGGTATATAAGAACCTCTGCTGTTACCGAAATCAGAGATTTCGAACAGCGACGAGAACCTTGATACTCGCTCCGCTCGTATGAAGTGCGCCCTTGTCCCAAGGGAAGCAGAATTGCTTACCTTGCAGAACAGCTTTTTCAAGAATTATCACGCAGACTTTCGGGGAAGTGTATTCCCTGCAAGCCACCGGGAAGATTTCCGAAAGCTATCTTGATGATGTGCTTTATCTGCTCGTTGGTGTAGCTCTCAGCGTTTGGAATAAGGCTCTCCAGAATTGCGCCACGCTCGATAAGGCGGTGATTGCGACTGCGGCGTTTTTCTTCTTTGTAACGATTTTTCAGCATATCAAGCTTGTGTTTGTCCTGCGTTTCCTTTTTCGTCAGACGGTCAAGTTCTGCTTGAAGCTTATTGCGTTCGGCGAGAACTTTTTCGTAATCCGTTTCTGTGCGGATAAGTTCCTTTTCGTTATAATTACTCATGCAATATCACCGTCTTTTCGTTCATAATTTTCTCCGAAAACAGCACGATACAGATTTTCCTCTGCAATAAGATATTTCTTCCCTGCCATAAAGCACGGGAGCTGTCCCGAAATACACATCTGACGGATACGGTACTCTGTGAGTCCGTCAATAAGATGTGCGGCTTCCTTGATTGTGAGAATTTTTCTTTTCATAGTAATGTCCTCCTAAAATAAATTTCAGCAGATTTCTGCCGACATACGCTTTTGCGTTATGTAAAAATTTTCAGAGGAGTGTTTATTATATTTTTACTGCACGGCGAAAACTCTTCACCGTGCTTTAAGTTGTATCACTGCAGAAGAACGCTTCGATAAATATCTCGGACATTCAATCAGAATTGCATGGTAGCTCTGCTTGCAATCGTAAAAACATTTCCTGCACAAATCGTTGCAGGTTATGCGCCCACGTTCATTCAGGAACAGCGACCATTCCATTTTTCTTTTCTTGCTCATTCTCGGCATAATTAAAATTCCTTTCGTTTCATTTCAAGGGAGTAACGGACGGTTACGTCCTTGAGGAGTTGTATGGCAGTTTCCCAATTTGGGAATGTGCCTCTTGAGGTGGTGAATAACCACCTCATCATTGTTTCAAAAGTCGGATTTTACGACATTTGGATTTCGGAGATGAAGGGACGTTTTATCCCATCATCGAAAGATTGGTTCAGATATACTTTGGTATCTCTAAAGTCGGATTTCAAGACCTTTGGATTTCGGGGGGGTCATCGAAATGATGACTCCTTTAAACCTCTTTTGTTTCGGAGATGGGGGTCCAATTTGGACTCCCATCGAAAATTAGTTTTTTCATATCAAGGTATGGACAATTTGTTCATACCTTTCAAAGGAAGCGGTAAAACGCCGCTCCCTTTATCATAAACCACTGTCGCAAATTGCGACGGCGGTATTACAGAACTGTGAAGATGAAGTAATGAATCGTTACCCCATATTCAATTTACCGTCGCATTTCACGACGGTAGCTAAAGCGAAAAATCTTGGCTTGCTATGGAGTCGCAAATCACGACGGCATAAAAAGTCATTTTCAGCACTCGCCCTGAAACAGGGCGGGTGCTTTCTCTGCAACCAGTGCCCTGATTTAGGGCGGCGGTCTGAACGGTGAACAATTTGTTCGCCGTAGGTATACCCTGAAACGAGGCACACCAAGGTCGCCCCGAAATAGGGTGTCCTTTGAAATAATCACGCTGATATTTTACAGAACAACTGAAATGCTATATCGCCTATGGTTCCCCGAAGCAGGGAGTCACAGTGGACGATGACGCCCTAATTCAGGGCATCATCAATTTCGCCGTGCAGTGCTTCATATTCGACGATTGGGATATCGCAAATTGTGTAAACGGCATTTGCAATTTTTCCGTCCTCTGTTCTCGGATAACTCCGCCGCAGATAATCGAACTGCTCCAGCTCCCGCAGCGCAGAGGAAATAGCACTCTCACTTTCCTTGTTGATGTAAGCGAGTCCATCAATGGAAAATCTCCAGTCAGGCGGCAGGCACAGCATACACGCGAGAAGTCCTTTGGCTTTCAGCGATAAATCCGTTCTTGTGAGAAATTCATTGTCCATAGAAACAAACCTGTTTCGTTTTGCTAATAATTTTGGCATTGTATCAAATCCTTTCAGTTTTATTTCTCCCGTTAATCGGGATATGTAAGTCCTCTACTATATACAGGAAAAAATCAGGCGATTGTTAACCGCATACCCCCTCTACTTTTAAAGGTAAAAAATCCAGTGGATGGGCGAAAATTTTTCTGATACTTACAGTAAATTTACAACTTTGCGAGCGAAATTATCGCCTTATTTCAGTCACGAATCGTTACGGAATTCTTATCTTCCTCATCAACGTGGTCAAGAGCCGTAAAATTATCCCTCTAATATATAAGCCGAAAAATCGGGTATGTGTACCAAATTATTTTTTGAGAGAGACTACTAATGCGGTAGGTCGTATTTCACGCCCGACCGACAATGCCACCTTGTCCTTTAAATAAATACCTCTCCTAATATTCAAGCCGAAAACTCAGGCAAGTGGGCAAAAAATCTTCTGATATATACAGTAAAAATTTCTGTGGGTGGCAACCTTAAAATTATCCCCCTGCTTTTATACGCCGAAAATTTCGCAGGGTGGACGAAAAAACTCTCTAATATTTATAGTAAATTTACATATCGGTGGACGATAATATTTTTTATTTCTTCACTCATTGCCATTTTCAAGCCGTTTTTATAACCTGTTTTCAAAAAGTTTCATCAAACTTTCACATTTGCAGGGATTTATATCAGCGCTTGAATTTTTTCGCATCGGGCATTCTGCTTGCAAGAACCAGACTGCAAAAGCCAGATTCATTGATTATGGTTACACCACGCTGACCAAAACTCGACGACGTTTTGTCGTTGAGTTTTTTATCTTCATCATCAACACGCATTGCAAACATTCCGCGGTAATTCATAATTGGTGTTCAGAATATATCCCTCTAATATTAACGCCGAAAAATCAGTGGGTTGAGCCAAATTATTTTAGGGAACCTCGAAAAATTAGTTCCCAGCATTAAATTTTGCGATTCAACGGCGAAAAAATGAAATCAGAGCGGCGAATCGCATTCCTGCTTCGAATTTCA
>CASFZT010000092.1 GCA_949299215.1 uncultured Ruminococcus sp. | reverse complement strand
TTTTTCAGCAAAAGTAAAAGATGGACAAAAAATAGCAATAGTTGGACCTACAGGTGCTGGAAAGACTACAATAGTAAAATTACTTATGAGATTTTACGACTTAAATAGTGGAAAGATTAGTATAGATGGTTATGATATAAAAGAATTTAAAAAAGGTACTATCCGTAAAAAGTTAGGCATGGTGCTACAAGATACATGGCTTTTTAGTGGAAGTATAAAAGATAATATAAAATATGGTAGACCAGACGCATCAGATAATGATGTAATAGAAGCTGCAAAAGCAGCACATATTCACCATTTTATAAAAACACTTCCAAATGGTTATAATATGGTTTTAAATGAGGAAACAAGTAATATTTCAGCAGGTCAAAAACAATTATTAACAATTGCAAGAGTAATTTTAGCTGATCCTAAAATATTAATATTAGATGAAGCAACAAGTTCTATAGATACAAGGACTGAAATACAAATACAATCTGCAATGGATAATTTAATGAAAGGAAGAACAAGTTTTATAATTGCTCATAGATTATCTACAATAAAAAATGCGGATCTTATTTTAGTAATGAATGAAGGAGATATAGTAGAACAAGGAACTCATGATGAATTATTAAAAAAAGGCGGATTTTATTCTAAATTATATAATTCTCAATTTGAAGTTGAAGAAGAATAAAAGTAAAAAGATATAAAATAAAGCATATGATTAAGAATCATATGCTTTATTTTTATGAAAAAAAAATATTCTATTGACAACAGAACATATGTGCGATATAATAAAATCAGAGCTTAAAGATAAACATTAAACCGGTCTTCACTCTCGGCTTGGTTTTATGATCTTTAAGCTGAAAAACACCGTGTCTGCCCCTCACGGTACAAGTAAAATACGATATGGAGGTATGATGTGAACGAATGTATTTATGATATGTATCAACAATGCATGAACAGCTGCTCAGATTGCAGAAAATATCTGCCGCAATGCTGTAAATGCGGTGTTTCCTGCGATAACGAGAAACTTTATGATAATTACGGTGACATTTACTGTCTTAACTGTCTTATAGATGAACAAGGCTCCGAGCTTTATTCCGATTTTGTTTTCGATAACGAGGATCTCTTCAAGGACTACTGTATGAAAACATGGGAGGAAAACAGGCTCCTTTGCTCTTAACGCTGCATAAGGGGGCTGATTATTTTGAATGTATCTGAATTTTTATCGGCATATGCTCCCGCTGAAAGAACCATAAAACTCAACAACGAAAAAATGATGCGTTCGGAAAGCTTCATGCGGCAGGAAAATTACTTTGCTCCCATTCCCTGTCAGAAAGCCGTTTCGGACTACCAGGACTCTCTTTATCTTGAAAATGAGCGCCTTTACCGCCTGCGCTTTGCAGTCGAACGTGCGCTTAATTCCGGGTATCTTACCGACTCAGAGCGTGAGATATTAACTCGCAGATTTATTTTTTCGGAAAAATGGGAGGAGATCGCTGAGGAAATGTGCTACTCCGTTCAGCATCTCCACAGAATAAAGCGAAAAGCATTGCTTAAAATATCCGTTCCGTCCGAATTTGCGGAAAAAAATAAATATATATAAAAGCATCGCCCGAAACACTCACGGGCGATGCTTTATTTTATACAATTTTTATTTTGCTGCGTCTATCAATGTATCAACAATGCTGTCATACCACCACTTCATATTTCTTCGGTCAAGAAGTCCAAAGCCTTCACCCTCGGACGGCGAGCATTTTGTGCCGTTATCCCACCATATACACGGAACGCCGATCTTTTCAGCCGCCTCGACATAATATTTTGCCTGCTCTTCTCTCGCAGCAGTATTCGACTTATTTATCGTGCCGAACTCTCCTAAAATTACTGCCTGTCCCTTTGAGATAAAAATATCATTAATATTCTTCATTAGTCCGTCAATTTCACTCTTACCCGATCCATCAAGCTTCTTCACATCGGAATAACGGTTAAGTGCCATATTATACGGAGTATATGCATGTACGGAAACGATCACTCTGTCATCGTCCGGAACTTCAAGCGCTTTTAACGCCACGACACTGCTCGATGCAGCATACGGCGTTACCATGAGGTAACGTGTCTTGTTGTTTCCTCCCGATTCACGCACCGTCTTTACAAATGCCGCATTAAGGTTGTTTATCACATCACGTTCTTCCTTAGTGCCGCCGTTCCATTCATTTTTAGAGCCTTCTGTACGAGGTTCATTCATGCCCTCAAATATAAGATGCTCGTCATAATCCTTGAACTGTGCCGCTATCTGTTTCCAGAGTGCGGTAAACTTCTTTGTGACCTCTTTTTCCTTTTCCGGAGTCGGCACAAGCCATGAGGTTTCATGGTGTGTATTCAATATAACATACATATCATTATCTATTGCGTAATCAACAACTTCCTTAACACGCTTCATCCATGCCGTATCGACATTATTGCTGCTGTCCATATGATTTCC
Source organism: uncultured Ruminococcus sp. (assembly GCA_949299215.1). Classification (GTDB taxonomy): domain Bacteria; phylum Bacillota; class Clostridia; order Oscillospirales; family Ruminococcaceae; genus UMGS363. The sequence continues at coordinate 4,318 of CASFZT010000092.1, read as the reverse complement.
CCATGAAACAGGTATTCTTACTGTATTGAAGCCTGCTTTCTTTACCGCTTTTATCATACTTTCGGTAGTCTTTGGATTACCCCAGCTTGTTTCGGAAGCAACTCCGTTTGAACCGATTGCGTCAAGTGTATTTCCAAGATTCCAGCCTATTTCAATATTCTTAACAAATTCCATTGCAGAGCCTGTTTTATCATTTTTCATATTTGTTGTTACGGCAGATGTTGTATTATTTGAAACCGCTTTTTTTACCTTTACCTTACATACCGCCTTATACTTCGTGCCCTTGATCTTTACGGTAACGGTTGCAGTACCTGCCTTTTTAGCCGTCAACTTTCCTCCTGAGGCAATGGCAACAATATTCTTATCACTTGTTGACCACACAAGAGTATACCTCTTATAACCATTAACGGAAGCTTTCAGCTTTACGGTCTTACCTACCGTCATCGAAACCGAGCTTTTATTAAGAGTAACACCCTTTTTTGCAGCCGCAGACACGCTTAGCGCACCAAGCGAAACTATTATTATAAGTGCTGTCATCAGTACCGCAAGTCTTTTCATCACATTTGTCATAACAACCATCCTTTAAAATATATTTTATATAGCATAGCATATTATGCCAAAATATTCAATTGCCTTTTTTCACAATATCACTTGTACTAATTTCACAAAACCGGCTATCATGGCTATCATAGTGTTTTAAAATTAATAATATATACATAATATAAGATTTTAAAGGTAAGTTTATTTTAGTATAATATAAAAAATATTATCTTAGACCATATTTATTCGGAAGGAGTATGACTTTATGGAAAAGCTTCTCTTTATATTTAATCCGCTTTCCGGCAAGGGGCAGATCAAATTTCACCTTTTAAATATCATAGATATGTTCACGCGAAACGGTTTTGAAGTTACCGTTCACCCCACTCAGGCAAAATTTGACGCATATCAGACCGTACTTTCACGTGCAGAGGACTTTGACGTTGTCGTTGTAAGCGGCGGTGACGGCACTCTCAACGAAGTTATAAAAGGACTTATGAACTTAAAAAGCGGCAAAAAAATACCGCTAGGATATATTCCATCCGGCACTATGAATGATTTTGCAAAAAGTCTCGGAATCCCCAAAAACATGACAAAGGCTGCTCTGAAAATCATCGGCGGTGAAACGGGAGAAGTTGACATAGGCTCGTTCAACGATGAATATTTCACTTATGTTGCTGCGTTCGGTGCATTTACGGACGTAAGTTACGAAACGCCGCAGCAGATGAAAAACGTATTCGGCAGCCTTGCATATATTGCAGAGGGACTTCGTCTTAAGCGTCTCAGCAACACCAAGCCGTATCATGTAAAAATCTCATATAACGATGTTGAATTTGAAGACGATTTTATATTCGGAATGGTATGCAACTCCATTTCGGTCGGCGGATTCAAGGGCCTTAGCGGAAAGGACGTGCTTCTCAACGACGGTGTTTTTGAAGGATTATTCATTAAAATGCCACAAAGCCTTGTTGAATTGCAGGCTACCATAAACGCTCTTCTTGCAAGGGATATCACGGCGGACTATTTTTACTACTTCAAAACAAGCGCCGTTGAAATTCACTCCGATGATGATATGCCCTGGACGCTTGACGGAGAATACGGCGGTAACTGCAAAAATGTCACCATAAAAAACTGCTGCAAGGCTATCTGCATATACACATCTCCAAACAGTAAGATTTTAGGCGGCACAGACGATGTATACACCGATGATTCCTCCGATGAATATTACATTGAGGAAGATATTTAATGAGTGTACCGAAAAAATAAATTTGTAATGTGTCTTGATATTATACGCAAATACCGCACAAATCCCTTTATAGGGAAATGTGCGTGTTTCAGGTTGTCAAAAAAAGTCTTTTTTCAAACGTCCCACCGGGACGTTTGAAAGACATAAGGTTCTCTATTATTGCAGCAAAGGGGAGGCGGTCGTGTTCGCCTCCCCTCAAAATGCTATCGCGTTTTTTCACCCCTTGCTCCGTTTTTAAACGCATTTTGGGGAATTTCGCCGTCTGCGGACGGCGACCAAAGGGCTCCTCGCCCTTTGGAAACCTTGCCAATATTTAAAAAATATTGGATAAAAGGCTGTGAGGGTTTGTGTGTATCGCAAGAAAGCGTGTTGCAGATTTACTTTTTTGACAAGCTGAGCCGATCATTGTTACACAGTGATCGGCTCTTTTTGATTTTAAAGAAAAAACAACACTTTCAGTCATGCGAAACAGCAGCCATTTCCATACTCTGACGTTTCTCTCTTTTAACCCAGCACACAAATCCGTATATATCATTCACAAGGAATACTGCAAAGCATATTATCATAGAAACATAAGAAATATCCTCCATTGCCGCAAGTATCCACAGCCATATAAGCACAATGTCGTTCATTGCATATCCCAATGCAAAGCCCGGACTTCTTCTGAATGTCATATATACCGCAAGAAAGCTTGTTGCTACGGATATCGTACTCGGCACGATATCCGCCGTATCAAACGCTTCCAGTATGAAATAGAACACAAACGTTATCACTGCGGTAAGTGCAATCATAAACAATATTTCCTTTACGGACAGCTTATTTATTTTTACCTCGGCTTTGTTTCCGTTATATGGATTTTTCAGCCATGAAACAAGTGCAACCGCAGCCATAGGTGCCGACATTCCGAGATATGTTATCATTTCGCCGTAATATGCAAAACTGTATGAAATATATCCGTAAAACAGACTGAAAATAATTATTAAAAGCTGACCTATCGAATTACCCTTTGCATTAAAAATAAGCGACGTCACACCTATTATCGAAGCGGCAAGTGTAATATAGCTTTCTCTTCCAAAAGCAGCAAATGAAGCAACTATCAGCGTCACCGAAAGCACCCACAATGCAATTTCTCCTTTTGTAAAATAATTCGTAATTTTCTTTAACATAACAACCTACTCCTTTCAAAAGAAAAAGCATTCGTTTACGCATCTTCAAAGACCTAACGATGCGAAAGCGAATGCTTTTGCTGCCCGGTGGCAGTTATTTTTTATCATGTACCGATTATATCACGGCTTTGCTTTCTTGTCAACAGCTTTTGTCAAGTTTGTTGCAATGGCACAATTTATATCATCTCACAGCCTTGCTTTCCATATATTTATGCCCATACTCCTCCTCATAATCCAAAGCTTCAAGATAAGCAAGCTCTTTTTTCAGATCGTATCTTACGCTCATATGCCAGAAATATTCCCCGGTAAACAGCACTCTTTCCAGACCTCTTTTGCAAAACACTGCCTTCATCAGACGCTTAAAGGAATATATCTTCCTGCTTGCAATTATTATCTCTTTCTGCAATTCGGCAGGAGTCATATTGTGCGGATAATGAACTACTTTTCCTATATTTCTCGACCAGTCGGTCTTATCTATCAACAAATCCTTATGCGTTTCATATACCGGAGTACCTGGAATAAAATACATTGACTGAATAAGAACTCCGCAGATATTATTCTTTATAACAAAATCGGCAAGACGTTCTCCTATTCCCTTTGTATGATTATCCGCACCGAAAATAAACAGACCTCTTGTTCTTATACCATGGCGCTGAATATTTTTTACCGAACGCAGTATTTCATCATATGTGCTTTTTTTATTGTAATTCTCAAACGATTCGTCCTCAAGAAATTCTATACCCAGCGAAAGCTCGTCAAATCCTGCTTTTTTCAGCAGATCAAGCATTTCGTCATCAAAGCCGACCTCATATCTTGCCTGAACCGTAAAAGAATAATTTATCCTGCGTTTTATCATTTCCTCAAGCACGGACTTTGCCCAATCACGATTTGCAAAAAAATTATCGTCCGTTACCCACAGCACATTGGAGAGTCTTTTATATCCACTAAAAAATTCAATGGCATCCTCTATATCATCGACCACGCTTTTCGGAGGGCGCACTCTCACCTTTCTTCCGAATGCCGCAATCAGAGCGCAATAATCGCAATTATGCGGACAGCTCCTTGACGCATGGACCTGCGGCCATATCGTATTATACTTTGTCCTCTCACGGAATTTATACAAAAGATTTCTGTCCGGTATCACATCTATATTCTCAGGAACCTCCGGTTCGCCGTTTGTAATTATACCGCCGTCCTTCTTATATACCACTCCCGGAAAATCAACGCTTTCACCTTTTTCAAGAGCCTTGGTAAACTTTAATATAAGCTCGTCGCCCTCTCCCCTTAAAACATAATCGCAATACTCTATTGTTTCTTTATAATTAAGCGTTGCATGAAGTCCTCCAAACACTACCTTTGCTTTACTGTT
>CASFZT010000091.1 GCA_949299215.1 uncultured Ruminococcus sp. | reverse complement strand
TATGGCGTACAATATCCTTAATCGTGAGGACGTGCCTGTTGTGAAGATCGGCAGTCGGAAGTTTATTCAGAGGGATAAGTTTTTCGACTGGCTGGACAGTAAGGAGGACGATGAAAATGATAAAGTATAACGACATATACATAATCGGCATCGACCATGGTTATGGAAATCTCAAAACCGCCAATACGGTTACAGCATCGGGAGTAAAGGTGCATGACATTGAGCCGCCCTTCAAGAAGGAGCTTCTTGAATACGATGGAAAGTTTATCTGTATCGGAGAGAACCACAAGTCCTTCACAGCGGACAAGACCACGGATATGGATAACTACTACCTCACCCTTTACGGAATCGGCAAGGAATTGTCACTTGCGGGAATTACAGAAGCGAACGTTCATCTCGCTGTTGGACTTCCGCTTATGTGGTATTCGGAGCAGCGTGACAGATTTTCCGAGTATATGATGCAGAACGAAAATGTGGAATTTATCTACAATAACAAGAGGTACAGCATTCATATCGAGGGCGTTTCGGTTTATCCGCAGGGATATTGTGCTGTGTATGATAGGCTCAAGGAAATGAGCGGCGTGAATATGATAGCCGACATTGGAAACGGAACGATGAACATTATGAAGGTCATCGACCACAAGGTAATAACCGACAGCTGCCGTACCGAAAAGCTGGGAGTGGAAAAGTGCGTGATAGAAATTCGCAATGCTCTTATGAACAAATTCCACGAGGACATTGACGAGAGCATCATCAAAAAGTTTCTGATGAACACAGAGCAGGAGCTTCCGCAGGATTATGAAAAGGTTATGAGGTCATGTACCGAAGAATACTGCAAGAGCATACTAAATGCCCTTTACAAGTACGATTACAATTCCCGATTGATGAAGCTCTATGTTGTAGGCGGCGGAGCAGTTGTGATGAACAACCACAATGTCAATCCTCCCAGCGCTACATTCATCACAGATGTTTGTGCAAACGCAAAGGGATACGAAAGTCAGGCAAGGCGAAGATTGAGGAAGAGTGCAAATGATAAAGACAACAAATCTCAGACTTAATCTGGACAAGTCCGACCACAGAAAAGCCTATGACATTCTGAAAAACTCCGATATGAGCTATTCAAATACAATTGTGGCTGCACTTATCTCATTTTCCGAAAATGAGGAAAATCGGAAAACGCTTCTTGACGGGATAAGAAAAATCGTGAGAGAGGAGATCGGCACAGTTTGTAAGAATTCGGATTTTGAACAGGAAGCCGTTTCTGCTGAAATTTCAAATTCCGAAAATGCTACCGATAATGAAATTCTGAAAAATGATGATTCTGGAAATTCCGATGATTCCGATTTTGATGAAAATGAAGATTTCGTCGATGATGACTTTCTTGAAATGTAAGATTTTCGTCAAGTGGTATTACTTTTTTCAAGGTGGTATGACTTTAAAATCCCGCTGTTTTGGTATCAACTTCAAAAACAGACTGAAATGAAGCTGAAAAGTTGGTATCAAAACGGGGGATAATTGAAGTCAATCGGAAAGTGGTGCTGATATGGGGCAGAAATAGAGCCAATAAAGTGATATGAAAAATGCCCCGTATTAACGCCAATATCAGCAGTAGCTATAAAAATCAACGGCTTTGGTATCAACGAATTTTCTTGCCTGTTGGTATCAGCTTCGAAACGGGAGTGGAAAATGAGAATCAGTGAATTTTGCAAAACCTTTCAAGTTTCCCATCAGGCTGTATATGCGAAAATCAAAAAATATGCAGCTGAACTTGAAGGGCATATTTCAAAGGATAAGGGAAATGTTACAGACCTTGATCCCTTTGCGGTGAACCTTCTGAAACCAAAGAAAGCAAGCTACAAGGCTCTTGATGAACGTAATTATTATCTATTTAAAAAGAATAAAGAAATAGTTTCGGAGAATGAGAGTATAAGGGCAGAACGTGATGAATTGGCTTCAAAAAAGTCCGATTATGAAGCTGTTATTGAGTATCTCAAAAAGGAAAACAAGGAATATGCAGAGGTGAGAAAATCTTTTGAGGTGTTGAACTTTATCCACAGCAAGCATATTCATTCCCTTGATGATATGAGAGCTTGTCTTGCGGCGGCAAATCGTAAAGAAGACATTGCTATGCACAGATATTTCAGGATTGCAAATAAAAAGGAACAGCTGAAAACGCTGGACTATCTGGGAGATGAATATGCCCGTCTGCTTAAAACGGAGAACAGAGATGAAGCACAGCAGAAGCGGTTGGAGAAACTTCATTGGCAGCTTATGATAAGCGGAGGTATCGGCGGTTGGGATACTCATATGGAAAACTGGCTGCCGAAGCTGAAAGACAAGCTCCATAATGACCTCAGACAGCTTGACAGCTTTGCCGCAGAAATGGGCAGAGCTTCTAAAGAGCGTACAAATGCGGAAACGGCTCTTGCATATCTGGAGGATTTTCTTAAATCCGATTATGACAGGATTCGTGAACAGGAACAGCTCCGTATTCAGATCGAGAATTATCATAACGGTCTTGAACCGCAGGAAGATGGTACATACAAAGCAGAGTCTGAACCTACTGCCGAGAGAAATGCGGAGTTTGCTTATCTGGATATGCGTGAGGAACAGCGCAGGAGAGCGGAGGGACAGCGAAGGAGAGATCAGCGTCAGAGAGAAATGAGGAGCAGGAGCCGCAGCGGTTATTGTCGGTGATGAATGTTCCAAATCAAAAACGAACAAAAGAAATTTCCAAAGGAAAGGAGCATTTTTGCTTTTGAAAGAAAGAATAATCGAGCATACAGTTAATGGTATCAAGGTAACATCTCACATTCCCGAAGATGTGAGCGAGAGTTTCAAGAGGAACAGGATAAATCAGATCTATGACATTCTTGTGGCTGCCGATAAGAGAAACGAGGAATCGGACTCCACAGACAAGTCCGAGCCTGGGAAATCAGCGTAAATGATTTTGAAAATATCGCTTTAAAGTGTTGAAATTCAGGGGCGAATATGTTATAATGAATATAACGTAAAATCGCCTCTGAAAATTTATAAACTATTTCGGAGGTAATTAAAATGAGTAAGTATATTGCGATCTATGTTCGCCGTTCCGTCAGCGACAAGGAAAAGGGAAATAACTCCCTTTCCATTCCTGCTCAGATAGCGGACTGTATCAAATTTGTAGGGGAGGATGCTTTTTACAAGGTTTACGAGGAGGACGGAAAGTCGGGAAAGGACATAAAGCACAGACCTGCATTCAGGCAGATGTTCGAGGATTGCAGAGAGGGACTTGTTTCCAAGATAGTTGTTAAGAAATACGACCGTTTCAGCCGTAATATGCGAGAATATCTGAACATCACCGATGAGCTTGACAAGCTGGGAGTAAGCGTTGTTTCCCTTTGCGAGCCGTTCAATACGGACACCAAAGAGGGCAGAATGATGCGAAACAACCTTTTGAATTTTGCCGAGTTTGAGCGTGAAGCAATAGCTGCGAGAGTAAAGGATTCCTATGATACGAAAGCACAGGAAACAGGCTTCTATCAGGGTGGAGTGGTTTATTTCGGCTATCAGAGTTCAAGGCAGACCATAAACGGAAAGACAGGCTCCGTTCTCGTTCCGTATGATTCGGCTGTTACTGTCAGGGCAATGTATGATGTTTACGCAAACCCCGAAGCATCACTGAGAGATGTCATAATGTACATAAATGAAAATCATCTTCCAATGGACGCTCCGAAAGGTGACGGCACAGTAACAAGAGAATTTGATGCCTGCAACATTGCTGCCGTACTGAAAAATCCGCTTTATGTGAGAGCCGACAAGAATGTGTATGAATATCTGCTGAAAAACAACTACCGCATAATTGATGATGTGGACGCATTTGACGGAAAGCACGGTCTGTTCTGGCACAATTACAGGAGCAAGACCGACAGATATGTTAAGGTTGGTTATCACGAGGGACTTGTTGATGCGGACGTGTGGCTTGCGGTGCAGGATAAATTCTCACATCATCATATTCCATTAAGAAAGGGCAAGGTGCTTCGTTCGTGGATGTCGGGCTTGCTTAGGTGCGGTCATTGTGACCACGCAGTTAAGGTCGATTATACATACAACAAAAATTCGGGCAACAGTTGGCGGTATTTCACTTGCAGCGGCTACAACAGTGTTCGTGGCTGTAAGTCCACAGGAATCAAGCTGAATGTTGACGAGGTTGAAGCTATTGTGTATAATAATATGAAGGAACATATCGAGGAATTTGAGATAGCAAGAAAAATCGAAAAGAAACCTTCAACCGAAGCCGATAAGATACGTTCCGAGATACTGAAAATTGAAGCGGAAACTGCAAAGCTGATGGAAAAGCTGGCTGACGCAGACGAGGTGCTTTTCGGGTATATTCAGAACAGGATCGGAACGCTCCACAGCACAAAGAATGAGCTTGAGAAAAAGCTGATGCTTGTTGACAGGCGTGTTAAGAAAATTGATACGAAACCGCTTCTTGATCCGCTCAACAGGTGGGATACGCTTACAGTCGAGGAGAAAAACAATCTTGCCCGAATGATGATTGAAAAGATTTATATATCGGTGGAAAAGGGTGTAATCATACACTATTATTTTTGAGAAAATTTAAGCTCTCTTGTTTTGATGGGCAATCCTATGATTAAGGAAAAAATCGACCTTGAAACCCAGGTTAATGAACTGCGTATACTCAAAGCAGCTTTTGACCGTCAGAAATATGACTTGCAGGATAAAGCTTTACGCAAGTTGCCAGAGGATATCGCAGATACCGAAGTTACAATACATTTAATTAAAAGCGATATACAGACACTTAATACGCAAACAAAGGCAATTGATGATGAGGGCAAGGAGTATTATCCGATTACATTTAATGGTATAACATACAGCAGCAAGGAAGATGCAGGAAATGCACTTAAAGCGTGTATGCTCCAGGCTGTTGACGGAAAGGAAGTTAAATGCGGTACTTATCGTGGATTTGATATTTCTGTTGTCTATGATACATTCGGTAAGGATTTTAAGGCGGTAATTCGTGGTGAGAAAAAATATTATTGTCCGCTTAACGCCGACCCGAATGTTCACGCATCGGGAAATATCAGACGTCTTGATAATGCTTTGGGTAATATCGAAAAGGTACTTGAAGAACAGTATTCAAAGCTTGAAAACCTTAAAACAAGCCTTGAAATTGCAAAGAATTCCGCTGATGAAGAATTCCCACAGCTTGCAGAGCTGCACGAAAAGGAAAATCGTCTTTCAGAAGTAGAGCAGCAATTGCAGTTGTCAGAAGCTGTTGACACAACAATTAACGTTGACCTTTATGCACAGCTTACCGAACTGTTCCCGACAATTATGTCAAAGCAGGACAGCTATGTAAAGCTTGAAGCAGGAGAAGCATTTGACAGCCTTAATGTTCAATGGATATCCGAAGATACAATAGCTGTTTCTCATACATACGAACAGAATGGTGACTTGATGTATGACCCAGAAATTGTGTTCCAGGTTGATGCTACACAGCTTACAGCCACAGCTATATCTTACGAACAAAGCAATATGGGTAAATACGAAATGTATGAAACGCTTGCAGAAGCGGCAGATTGCAACACATTTGCTTCCGAATGGTTCGACAACATCGAACAGCAAGGTTATGAACCTGTTGAGCAGAAATCTTTTGATGAAGAAATTGACAGAGAACCAGTTAGGGACGATAATGCAAGATAATTTTCAAAAAATATATTTATAAAAAGCTTGACAAACGATTTGTTGTTGGGTATAATATATTTGAAGATAAGTTGTTACTTATCGTATATGGAAGCGTTCGCTTCTGTAAAGAGCAGTGAGTCCTACTGTAAAGTGGAAACCATAAGAGCAGTGAGTCCTACTGTGAGTGGAAACGATAAAAGCGGTGAGTCCTACCGTAAGTGGAAACTTTTAAAGAAAAAGCTACGGTTTTATCCGTAGCTTTTATTTTTGATAAGGAGTTTATATGGAACAGAAAAGATTGTCTTTATATCAGATTGATATGAAGTATATTCGTGATTTGGCGAACAAAGACGATAATGTTAGGTCTGTTTCTCCACAAGTTGATAAAGAAAAAAGACCATTTGTAGGAATAATAATTGTGTGTGATGATAAAAAATATTGTGTACCATTAAGTTCACCAAAACCAAAACACGAAAAAATGAAAAATGATATTGACTTTACTAAAATTTATGATAACAATAAACTTTTAGGAGTTCTAAATTTCAATAATATGATACCTGTTGATGAAAGCGTGTTAAAGCGTGTTGATTTAAAAATAAGAAATACAGATACAGCGGACGTTATTCGTTATAAAACATTAACTGTAAAACAATTAACTTGGTGTCAACAAAATCAAGATGCAATTATTTCAAAAGCAAATAAATTGTATAAGATGATAACATTTACACCAGAAAAATCACATAATTTAACTCGTAGATGCTGTAATTTCAAAAAACTTGAGCGTGTTTTAGAAAAATATGTTGCTAAGTCAGAGGAAGAACCTCAAAAAGGTCAGAAGCAAAGCCTTAAAGCAATGATGTCAAAGGCAGCACAGCAGAAAAAAGATATGGCTGCTGCAACCAAATCAATGGAAAAATGGGCTGATGATGTACAAGACATTCAGCAAAGCAGAAAAAATAATATACATAGATAATTCCCCATTGGGGAATAGCAAAAGCAGCTCCGGGAAGCCCTGGAGCTGCTTGTTTTATATTGTAGATAGAGGCTGAATAACGAACCGTGTAAATGCCAATAATAACCACAAATAAAAGTGGAGGTAAACTATTATGGCAAACAGAAATCACGGTTTAAGTGAAAA
>CASFZT010000090.1 GCA_949299215.1 uncultured Ruminococcus sp. | reverse complement strand
GGCGGCGTACAGAGCGACGGGAGGCGGCGGGGAACTGCTGCTGCCGGAGGCAGTGGGAGAGAACACGCCGATAGAGTACAGCGAAGGCGGGTTGAGCATATCGCTGTATCCGACCACAGAGAGGATGTAATCTCTATTGGTATTCTTGGAATAGTTGGGGATATAGAACGTAGTCCAAGGAAGCATCGTGCTGTTGAGCCCAGGCTCTTTGCCGGCAGAGAGCATTGCTTCTTCTCCTGTGAAGAATGCTTTGGGAGAAGACAATGCTTTCAAACGATAAAGAATGATTTCGTAGATGGCTTCTGTGTCATCCCATTCATAATACGGAGTTACATCCGGCTGCGTTTTGATGGTCTTGTCTTTTACAAACGGGAAACGCTCAGCCACTTGTATCATAGACGAAATAGATGCAAAACCTGTAAGCACCACCTCGTCATACTCTTCATAGATCCGAATGGAATCCTGAATGATGAAGTATACCTCTTCCGTCGTGAGAGAATGGATTACTTCTTTTTCGTAGTTGCTTCGCCAGTAATTGTTGAGATAGTCTGCGGAAATGACCGTGATTGTCTTTCCGTCCTCGCTGATCTCGTACATAGCTTCAAACTTCGCTTGCAAGGAATCCTGTCCCAGCGGAGCGTCCCCTTCGACAATGTTGCCGCCTGAGCTGGCGCTGTTCTCTTTTTGTCCGTTCAGATCGTAAGGCTTCATTTCTCCGTTATCTGCGGCAATGGCATACATACATCCGGTAAGAATGATGGAAGATAAAAGGAGCAACGATATTACGATTGTGAAAAACTTTACGTTTCGTTTCATGATACATACCATCCTTTCATAATGTGCAGGTACTTTCCCATCCTGCGACTATATTGTACCGAATGCATATTGCCAACTTATCTCCGACTTATTGCCAACTTGTAAAAGAGACAAATATTTTCGTGCCTTTTCCGACTTCGGATTCGAAGCGCATCTCTGCACCGTGGGTGTGGACGATCTGTTTGCAGAGAGCAAGTCCAAGCCCTGCACCGCCTTCGGCGCGGGAACGGGATTTATCGGTACGGTAGAAGGGTTCCGTTATGTGAAGTAGCTGTTCCTTGGTCATACCCTTGCCGTTATCTTCAATGATTGCCTGACCTTCGGTGCAAGAGATCTTTACCTTGCCACCGGCTGAGCAAGCCTTGATCGCATTTTCGGTGAGATTGTAGAACAGCATTGAGAGGAGTGTTTCATTTCCTTTGACGGTTACGGGTGCGGTGTCGCAGGTGATCTCCACCTCTGCTTTTTCTGCTCTCATTTGGAGCTTTTCTGCAACATCGGCAAGGACGGCTCCGAGATCGGTATCTGCCATTTCAATTTCGTTTTCACGGATGAAAGCACCGTCAAGGAGGATTTCGGAAATCTTTTGCAGGCGCTCGGATTCGGACATGATATACTTCGCCGCGATCAGTCTGCGTTCCTCAGTGGTGTTTGCTTTTTCAATAAATTCAGCGTAGCCATGAATGCTTGTCAGAGGTGTACGAAGCTCGTGAGCCATATTATCCACGAGCATCTGCTTTCTCTCGGCCTCGATCATCTTGGCTTCGGCTTCACGCTCTAAGGCTGCCATCTGCTCATTGATCTTGGCAAGCATTGCGTTAAAGCTTTTTGCGAGAAGTGTAAATTCGTCGTTACCTTTTTCTTCGACAGTAACGGAAAAATCACCGGCTTCAATAATCTCGGTAGTCTTACGGAGCTTTTCCAACGGACCGGAGAGCTTTTTCAGAATAAAGTACAAACAGACTGCAAGGAGCAAGGAAACCCCGATTGCCGTAAATGCATAGGTCAGCATCAAGGCCTGGAACTCCGAATCAAGAGATTCCACGTTCTTTGCGAAAATCATTACGTATTTGCCGTCGCAGATCTCGGAGGAGATCACCATGTGGCGCTTGCCGTCAAAATCTGTATGGAGCAATGCGTTTTTCTCAATGTCATATTCGTTGGTAAAGTTAGAATATATAGCCTCTCCGTTTTCCTCAAAGGCGAGATACAAGCCCTTGTTTGCGTAATACGTTCCGAATGACTGCATCAGAAGTGAGGGACTGCTGTAGGAGTTTGATTCGTTCATATCCTTGTAATCTCGTTCGAAGGACATCGCCACATAGTATTGCTCTGCGGTGACGGCGGTTTCGGTGGCTTCCACGTTCTTCTGATATGTATAAACCGTAAGTGAGAGAATGCCGATGTTCAAGCAGATCAGAAACAGCACAAGGGTAAATATGTAGGTCTTTTGCCAAAATCTCATTTTCATATCTCAAACCTATAACCCGTCTTGTACACCGTTTGGATCCGATCCGAGATGCCAAGCTTTTGGCGAAGTCTCTGAATGTGGACGTCAACGGAACGAGTATCTCCTTCATAGTCAAGTTCCCATACGAGGTGTAAAAGCTTTTCGCGGGAGAGCGCAAGGTTGCGGTTGTTGATCAGCACCTCGAGCAGATCGAACTCACGGGGCTTGAGGGGGACTTCTTCGCCGTTCTTATACACACGTCGGTTATCGAACTCGATGCGGATATCGTCAAACTCAAAGTGATTGGTATCAGCCTTGGTTCTGCGAAGAACTGCTTTCACGCGTTCAACAAGCTCGACGATATTGAAAGGCTTTGTGATATAGTCATCAGCTCCGAGACGAAGACCTTTGATCTTATCCTGTGGCGTTGATTTCGCCGTAACGAAAATCACCGGTGTTCCTTCGATATATTCCATGATCTCAAAGCCCGAATACTTGGGAAGCATTACGTCAAGGATGATGAGATCGTATTTGAGCTTCAGCGCCTCGGTCAGCCCCGATTCGCCGTCAAATACCTGGCTGCACTCATGTCCGACCAGCTCAAGATTGAATTTTACAAGATCGTTGATCGCTTTTTCGTCCTCAACAATGAGTATTTTAGCCATGTTTCCACCCTTTTTCGTGTAATGTTTGTGGATATACCTAACCCACTTTAATTAAAGTATAACATAGACTTGTTGCCAACTTGTATCCGCCAGCACGCATTTTTCAAATTTGTAATAGAAAAAGCCTGTAACTTCTCCGAAGAAAGCTACAGACCACAACATTTTCGGGGTTGATAAGCATATAACCACACCGAGAAAGTTCTTAGTTTATTATATTATATTATATCATAAATTTGTGACTTTTTCTACCCTTATTCTAAAGCATAATAACTACAGAATAGGGGTACATGGATTTATGAACGACAAAAATCCGATCACCCATTCGATGATCGGATTTTTGCTTGCCCCGTACCGGCTTTCTCCCATTGGTCATTTTTTGTCCCTTTGAGCAAAAAGCCTTGATTTTACTGGGTTTTCCGGCGGTGTTTTTGGCGTTCCCGAGGTGATTCGAACACCCGACCTACCGCTTAGGAGGCGGTCGCTCTATCCAGCTGAGCTACGGAAACATCTTTAAAATCTATTCAATTATAGGTACAAACTAACTTAATGTCAATCGCCTTTGCCCCAAAAGCGGTCGTTATAACATATTCTTAGGAGGCGGACCCTCTATCCTGCTGAGGTACAGAGACATTTAGCAATATTCGGTTATTTTTATTCTACGCACCTCCCGCCTTTTTGCGAAAGGCGAGAGGTGGAACAAACTCTTAGGAGGGGTTTATTATATCCATTTAACTAAGAGGGCTTGTCTGAATATTAGATATTATACCATAAATATTTGCTTACTGCAAGTGTTTTTTATACAATTTTATCTTGAAATAATAAGAAATTTATGTTATAATAACTGCATATTATATTTTTTTGAGAGGTGTATTTTAATGATGGAAATAAAGGTTACAAGAACTTCCACACCCAAGGCAAAGCCTGCCGATGAATCAAAGCTCGGCTTCGGTAAAATTTTTACAGACCATATGTTCCTTATGAATTATGATGAGGGAGAGGGCTGGCATGACGCAAGAATAGTTCCTTACGGTCCGATACCTATGGACCCTGCTTCAATGTGCCTGCATTATGGACAGGCTGACTTTGAGGGGCTTAAAGCATACAGAACCGCAGACGGCAAGATACAGCTTTTCCGTCCCGATAAAAATATGGCAAGACTGAATGTTTCAAATGATCGTCTTTGTATCCCGAAAATTGATGAGAAATTCGCTGTTGAGGCTATCAAGGCTCTTGTAAAGGTGGACGAGGACTGGATACCCACCGCAGAGGGTACTTCACTTTATATCAGACCGTATATTTTTGCAATTGATCCTATGGTGGGCGTTCACCCCGCAAAGCATCTTATTTTTGCAATTATCCTTTCTCCCGTAGGCGCATATTATGAGAACGGACTTGCACCGGTAAAGATATATGTTGAAGAGAATTATGTACGTGCCGTAACGGGCGGCACCGGCTTTACAAAGGCAGCTGCTAACTATGCGGTTTCTCTTAAAGCACAGGAAGAAGCAGAAAAACAGGGTTATGCACAGGTTCTGTGGCTTGACGGCATACACAGAAAGTACATTGACGAGGTCGGTGCAATGAACGTGTTCTTTGTTGTTGACGGCGAGGTTATCACACCGAGCCTTGACAGAGGCTGTGTCCTCGGCGGTATCACAAGAATGTCATGTATTGAGCTTCTCCGTTCAATGGGATATAAGGTTACGGAAAGAGATATTGAGATCGACGAGCTTATTAAGGCTTATGACGAAGGCAAGTTTGACGAGGCGTTCGGTACGGGTACTGCTGCCGTAATTTCACCTGTCGGCGAGCTTAAATACGGCGATAAGGTAATGACTATCAATGACGGCGAGATTGGTACTATATCTCAAAAGCTTTATGATACTCTTACGGGTATCCAGTGGGGCAAGATCGAGGATAAATTCGGCTGGACCGTAAAGGTCGGCGAGTGCTGCTGCGGAAAGTAATTTAGCTTTTAAATACATAAACGGATCGGTGTAGCTGCATCGATCCGTTTTTTGTTTCAATAAGGGGCTTGCCCCGTCATTCAATGTAGCAAGTCGCAGCGAAGCTGCGATGAAGTTTCAGTTGGGGATTGAAACCCGACTGAAACTGAATATGTAACCGACTCCTTAGAGGTGGGGACATCTTGACTAAGTTATAAATATGCATATGCGGAGTTTATCTGTGTGCCGTAAAGCTGTAATCACGCAGATTGTTTTCTATGCTTTCCCAGTTGATGAGAGGAATTGCTGCCTCAACATAGTCCGCACGGTGATTTTGACGGTCGAGATAGTAGCCGTGTTCCCAAAGGTCAAGGGCATAGACAGGTTTGAACTGCGAAAAATCGGGCGTTTCATGATTGTGTGTAAGTATAAATTTAAGCTTTCCTATGGGCGATTCCACCAGCCATACATATCCCGAGCCATAGAGAGAAGCGGAGGTGTTTTTGAGATGTTCAAGCATATCCTGCAATGAACCAAAGCTGCTTTCTATGCGCTTTAAAAGATACTCCGATGGCTTGGTGTCACGATCGGTAAGCGATGAGAAGTGCATTTCATGATTAAATACGGAACCGGCAAGATTATGCAGATCTTCGTTGTCCGATTTGCTGAGCATTTCAAGCGGAACTCCCTGATAAAACGGATGGGAGCGTACAAATGAATTCAGCTTGTGAAGTGCGGTGAGATAATGTTCGTTGTAGTGGAAAAAGTTTGTGAATTCGCTTATGTTTGGCTCTAAGCCTGCGTATCCGTATTCAAGCTCCATTTGCTCAAATGGATAGAATTGGTTATAATTCATTAAAACAGCCCTTTCTGCAAAATATTTCCATAAATATTTATGCAGAAGAAAGCAGTTTTATGATATGGGGATAGCCCTGCCGGTCATTCAAGCCTGTTAGCGTTGGAAATGTCTTGCCATGTGTTCAGTCCGGACGGACGGGGCAGGCTTTGTTTGCGGTCAAACTCGTCGGTCATTTCGATTATGTTACCCCAAAAACGCTTTGGCATTAAATTCATTCGGCAGGCAGGGTTGTATCTTTCTTCAATACCGATGGACTTGTAAAAGCCTTTCCACAGCGTCCGATAAAATTCCTCCTCGGGAGTGGTTTCGGGCGGTTCAAAATCCACATTTTCCAGAAACTCGGTGCGGTGGTCGGCGTATATTAAAGCCATGCGGTTGGTTTTGTCGTAGATGAGAAATTTTTCGTTGCGGTAACGGTCGGTGAAATGCCGTGCCATGATGGGAAGCACCTTGCATTTGGGTGTGATTATTGCCGAAAGACCGTCGCCTGTGTCGGAGAAGCGTACAAATCCCAGCAGCAGGTGTGCTTCATGCTCACAGCGTTGTACCGCTTTGAATAGTGTGTTTACAATGGGGTCGGATATCATGTACATGGTTTTTATACCGTATTTACGCCCCATTAGGAAAAATTTCAGAATGAACATATCCTTGTGCTCCAAGTCGCTCAAAAAAGCTTTTCTCGTGAAGTCGGATATGCTTTTGCCCATTTTCTTTACGGCAGCGTCCATGAGTGCATCGGCGCGGGCACAGTCGGTCACGATTTCCCTGACCTGTGAAAAGGTAAATTGATCGGGTTCACCGATTACAAGTCCGACCGGTGTTTCGTTTTGAACGCAGCATTCGTATACGCAGCATAAAAGTCCGTCAAATGTACCGTCGTAGCTGTAAATTATGTCTGTTTCTGTGCACATAGTTAATACCCTTCTTTCTTGATGTTTTGGGCGATTTTGCAAAGCGAAATTTTGGACGGCAGTCCGAAAAGTATAGGACTCGTAGCTTGAAAATTTGTTTTCAAGCTCAGGCTGTCGAAAAAGTTTCTTTCAAACGTCCCACCGGGACGTTTGAAAGAAATAAGGTTCTCTATTATTGCAGCAAA
>CASFZT010000089.1 GCA_949299215.1 uncultured Ruminococcus sp. | reverse complement strand
ATGCGGACTATGTATTCAATGTGATCTTCAAGCTGTATCTTCTCCGAATCCGCATTTATTCCCGCCGCCTTCATCATCTCAACCGCCTTGTTTATCGTGTTTACAAATAAGCGCACGTCACGAAATGCCCCTTTTCGCCGACGTATGCTCTCCAACTCCTTTTCTTTTTCAAGCAGCCTCTCTATCGCCTTTTCAGTTGTCTCTACATTCATTCGCTTTAAATATATGTTTTCCACCATATCAAGCTGCTTATCCTCTTCCGAAAGACGCAAAAGTGCCCTCGCATGACGCTCCGTAAGCCCGTATTCGCTTATTTTGCGCCGCACCTCCGGCGAAAGCTTCAAAAGGCGAAGTTTGTTTGCTATCGTGGACTGCGTTTTTCCAAGCTTTATTGCTGCGTCTTCCTGCGTCATTCCATAAAATTCAATAAGCTTTTCAAGTGCCTCCGCTTCATCAAAAAAGCTCAGATCTTTGCGCTGTATGTTCTCCAGAATTGCCAGCAAAGCTGAATTGCGCTCTGTCACATCTATAATTATGCACGGCACAAGCTTCATCTCCAATAGCTTTGCCGCACGTAAACGACGTTCCCCTGCTACAAGTATGTATCCGTTGTCCTCTCTTCGAACCGTAAGCGGCTGCAAAATACCGTTGCTGCGTATGCTCTTTGCAAGCTCTTCAATGTCGTCCCCAAACGTTTTTCTCGGCTGATATGGATTTGGACGTATCTTTTCCACCTCAAGCTCCACAACCTTGTTAACTACCTTTTCCTTAGATGCAAATGGTACATACATATTTATCTTCCTTTCAACATAAAATACGCCGGTTTATGATTAAACTATACCATATACTCTGCAAAATTTATGTCGATTGAATGTATTATGCACAATTTTTTGGATATATTCACATTTGCACTTTCTATATAACTTAGGCAAGATGTCCCCGCCTCTAAGGCGGCGGGTTCCATATTCAGTTTCGCTGCGGGCTTGCCACGTTGAATGACGGTGGCAAGCCCCTTATTGAAAAATCCTCCGCCAAAACGACAGAGGATATAAGTTACAAAGCCTTTTTTGCAATCTGTCCCGAATTGCGCGGATATTTTGCAGGCGTGGACTTTGTTTTCTCAATAATAATTATCTGCCGCTTATCCGAGCCGGGCAGTTCATATTGGACAACATCAGAAACCTCTCCGCCAAGGATTTTTATTGCAGCATAAGCATCTTTGACGTCCTCGTTCGGACCTTTCATTGCAACAAACTTGCCGCCGACACGCACAAATGGCATACAATATTCGCAAAGAACCGGCAATGCAGCAACTGCTCTTGCAATTGAAACGTCATAATTTTCACGCATATCCGTGCTTTTTCCACCATCCTCCGCCCTTAAATGAACACATTTCATCTCCAGACCAAGTGTTTCCGAAACTTCGACAAGAAATTTCACACGCTTATTCAAACTGTCGAGAAGCGTACAATTAAGAGTATCATTATAAATTTTAATAGGTATTCCGGGAAATCCCGCACCTGTACCGACATCTATACAGCTTGAATCATTGGAAATTCCGCCATATTTAAGCGCAAGAACGCTGTCAAGCATATGCTTTACGGTTATTCCCTCGGGATCGCAGATAGCGGTAAGGTTAATTTTTTCATTCCACTCCATGAGCAACTTTGCATACAGACCAAAATTTTGGTACTGCTTTTCGGACAGAGGCAATTCATATTGAGCAAAGATATCTGAAAACTCGCAAAATGGGAGTACAAAGCTCTCCAAACAGGGCACCTCCTTAAAAATTCACATAAAAACGTCACATTGCGACAAAAATGTTCCACGTGGAACACTACTTCAACGGATTTTGCGACAACCAGATTATAAGTACGCTTATGTCAGCAGGCGAAACTCCCGATATTCTGCTCGCCTGACCTATGTTCGCAGGCTGAATACGGTTGAGCTTTTCCGTTGCTTCTAAGCTTAATCCTGTTATGTTTTTGTAGTCAAATGACTGCGGAAGCTTCTTTTCTTCAAGCTTCTGCACGTGCTCGACTTCCATAAGCTGACGTAAAATATAGCCCTCATACTCTATCTTTAAGCCAACCTGTTCCTTAACTTCATAGGAAAGCGGCTTTCTGTCTGGATCAAACGGTGCAAGATCGTCATAGCTTATCTGCGGACGGCGTATAAGATCAGCAAATTTCACTCCCGTAGTTATCGCCGCAGTACCTTTGCTTACAAGCATTTCATTAAGTTCCGGCAACGGAGATATCGTCGTTTTCTTCATACGTGCAATTTCTGCATCAATTTCCTCCTGCTTTTTCAGATATGCCTCATATCGTTCGTCTGATATCAGACCTATCTCATGTCCAAGTGGAGTAAGCCTTTCATCTGCATTGTCCTGACGTAAAATAAGACGGTATTCGCTTCTTGATGTCATCATACGGTACGGGTCAGAGCAGCCCTTTATTACAAGATCGTCTATAAGCGTTCCAATATATGATGAAGAACGAGGCAGGGTTATCTCTTCAAGACCTTGTACAGACCTTGCTGCGTTTATTCCTGCAATAAGTCCCTGTCCGGCAGCTTCTTCATATCCTGAAGTTCCGTTAAACTGCCCCGCACCGTAAAGACCCTTGACCGCCTTAAATTCAAGAGTATGCTTTAAATCAAGCGGGTTGCAGCAGTCATACTCAATAGCATACGCATTGCGCATTATCTCTACATTTTCCAAACCCTTGATACTGCGTAAAAACTTTATCTGAACGTCCTCGGGAAGTGAAGATGACATTCCCTGAAGATAATATTCATCCGTTCCAAGACCCATAGGCTCAACAAACAGCTGATGTCTTGGGCGCTCGGAAAATCGCATTATCTTATCCTCAATAGACGGGCAATATCTCGGACCGATCGCATCAATTCTGCCGGAATATATAGGTGAACGGTTAATATTTTCTCTGATTATCCTGTGTGTTTCCTCATTTGTATATGCAACATAGCAGGAAACGCAGTTTTTCATGGTATATCTGTCCGTTTCAAAGGAAAACGGCTGGATATCATCATCACCCTGTTGTTCTTCAAGCGCATCAAAGTTAATGGAGCGCTTATGCACACGTGACGGTGTACCTGTTTTAAAGCGGCGTATCTCTATGCCGAGAGCACGCAGGCTGTCTGAAAGATAGTTTGCAGGCAGAGTAGCATCGGGACCGCTTTCATAAGATACCTCACCCACATGGATAACGCCTTTAAGGTACGTACCGGTAGCAATAATAACGTTTTTTACCTTATATTCACCGCCAAGGCGTGTTACTATGGAAGTGATGTGTCCGTTTTCGGCGTGCACTTTTGTAATTTCCGCCTGTTTAAGGTCGAGGTTTTCCTGTTCCTCACATACTTTTTTCATATGGTTATGATATTTGACTCTATCCGCCTGAACACGCAAACTATGAACAGCAGGACCCTTTCCCCTGTTAAGCATACGGCTCTGGATATAGCAAGCGTCCGCAGCTTTTCCCATTTCGCCGCCGAGAGCGTCTATTTCACGCACAAGATGCCCCTTAGCCGTACCTCCGATAGAGGGATTGCAGGGCATATTTGCAATAGCATCGAGTGTAATTGTAAAAAGTGCGGTCTTTGCACCGAGCCGTGCAGCGGCAAGTGCAGCTTCTACGCCCGCATGACCTGCGCCGACTACGGCAACGTCATATGAATCTAAATAATGGCTCATATTAGCCTCCCATAAAATTTCCGAACGAACATAAAGTCCGATTGTTCCATGTGGAACATTTTTATCCTTTTTTCGACATAAAGCACGAACATATTTCTTCTGCCAAGTAATACACACTTAAATTTGTTCCACGTGGAACATTATGCCCTATTTTCCGACACAAAAATGTGAGAACACTTCATTTACTACCGCCTCGGATACCTTTTCACCCGTAAGCTCAAGCAAATAGTTTTCCGCTTCATCTATAAGTATGTTCACCGCATCAAGAGTGTATCCGTCATTTAATGCGAATACCGCTTCCTTTATCGCATTGAGCGAGTTCTGTACACATAACCTCTGACGCTCATTTGCAAGTATACCTTCGTTGTAGTTAAGCCCATCCGTCCCAAAAAGTCCGCATATCGCCGCTTCAAGCTCATGTGTTCCCTCTCCGGAGCGTGCGGAAATGTATATCACTTTCTCAAAAGTTTTTTCTATATGTCCGACATCCAAGGACTGCTCCTTGTCCGTCTTGTTTATAAGCGCTATGCATTTCTTGCCTTCGCAGCGCTTGCATATCTCCTCGTCCTCTTCGTTGAATGGTTCGGAATTGTCAAATACCGCAAGCACAAGCTCAGCCGCATCAAGCTTTGCATTCGCCCTCTCCACTCCAAATTTCTCTACAATATCCTCCGCTTTCCGTATACCTGCCGTATCTGATAAACGCAGAACTATATCTCCCAAAGTAACCGATTCTTCTACAATATCACGTGTGGTTCCCGCTATGTCCGTTACAATGCTTCTCTCACAGCCACTCAGCAAATTCATAAGTGTGCTCTTGCCTACATTCGGCTTGCCCACAATTACCGTATCTACGCCCTCACGAATTATCTTGCCACTGTCATAGTCCCGAAGTATCTTCTCCAGTGCAGACGCAGACTCCTCCAGTACAGACAGCATTTCACCGCTTTCAACCTCAGGTATATCCTCTTCAGGATAATCTACCCATGCTCCAAGCTCCCCCAAAAGTCCAAGAAGCTTTTTTGCCACGGCATCTATATTTCCGAATATCGCACCTTGCTTTAATGCCGCCGCACAGCAATGACTTGCCCTGCCTTCCGCAGATATGATGTTCATTACCGCCTCAGCTTGTATGAGATTCATCTTGCCGTTTAAAAATGCACGCTTTGTAAATTCTCCCGGCTCGGCAGGAACAGCTCCATTGCGGAATATAAGCTGAAGTATGCGGTTTGTTACAAATATTCCGCCGTGGCAGGAAATTTCCGCTACGTCCTCGCCTGTATATGATTTTGGCGCACAAAATACCGTCAGAACGCAGTCGTCTATATATTCACCGCCGTCGGTTATTTTTCCGTATGCGCAAGTGTAGCCTTCCATTTCCGACGGACGTTTTTTTGTCGATGTTGGCGTAAATATCCCATTGCAAAGCTCAAACGTATCCTCTCCGGATATCCTTATTACCGAAATACCGCCTGTTCCCCTCGGCGTTGCTATTGCAGCTATTACCGACATATCTGTATTTTCCTTTCAAAATTTCAATAAGGGACTTGCCCCGTCATTTAACATGGCAAGTCGCAGCAAAGCTGCGATGAAGTTTCAGTTGGGAATTGAACCACTACTGAAACCGAATATGGAACCCACCGCCTTAGAGGCGGGGGACATCTTGTCTAAGTTATACTATAAGTAATATTTATATCAAAATATACAATCGAGTTGACATCATCTTAAAGAAAAGAGGGTACATAAGAACGCACCCTCTCCTTTTTTCATATTCAAAAATTACGAGCAGATCCGCACACATCAGATGTCGATCTTGCCGTAAAGGTCGCCCGAAATAAGGCTGTCCTCCGGCTTCGGCTTTTTATATTCCTTCTCAAACGAAGTCTTCATAACGTCCATTGAACGAGGTGAGCCGCCGTTCTTTCTGTCGCCTCTGCGCTTGTTGTAGCCGCCCTTCCCCTCTTTCTTCGGCGGACGCGGATTGGTAGAGGAAATAACGACCTTTCTGTACGGCTCTTCGCCTATGCTCTTTGAGGTAACACCCTCAATATTTGCAACGGCGGAATGTATAATGCGTCTTTCATAAGGATTCATGGGTTCAAGAGAAATGGTTCTTCCCGTTCTGAGCACCGCTTTTGATATTTTAGCGGCAAGATTTTCAAGAATGACCTTTCTCTTTTCTCTGTAGCCGCAGGAATCAACGCTTATTCTGTAATATTCCTTATCGCCCTTGTTTGCAGCCATAGACGCAAGATATTGGATAGCGTCCATAGTTTCACCTCGTCTGCCAATGACCGTGCCGCTTGTATCGCCCATAATCTCGATAACCGCACCGTCCTCGTTTTTCGTGACCTCAAGTGTCGTGTCTATACCCATATTTTTAAGGATACTCTGAATGTATTCTTTTGCAATTTCTGCCTTAGACGGCTCATATTCCGCCTCTACTTTAGCTTCACCCTTGATCTTTCCGAACAGCCCCTTTTTCGGTTCTTCGATAACATTGAAGGTGATCTTGCTTTCGTCTGTTCCGAATTCACTTACTGCCATAGCCTTAGCTTCATCTATGGTCTTTGCTGTAAAAACCTTTTTCATCTGTGAATACTCCTTTCAAATAAAAGAAATAATATATTTTACGGCGTTTTGCCGTATTTTTCATTACAATTAGCATCCTTTTATATATATGATATCCCATATTTTTAGGGATAACGTATTCTTTTTAAGGCAATACCGCACAGAGCTTGTGCAAAATATGCAAGCAGACTTTGTGCGGTATTACCTTAATAATATCCGTTTTATACAGATATATGCGCACCGCTGACCCCAATATCGTGGTTTTTCCCTTGAAAAATAAGCCGTGCAAGCAGATACACACGCACCAATATATAATGACGGGGCAAGCCCTTATTGAATATCAAATATATCGGAAAGAACTGCACAAGACTTTAATCCTCATCATCGTCGTCAATATATTCCTCACCGTACTTTTCAGCCTGTCTGCGGCGAGCCTCACGGATAAGCCTGCTTTCGTATTCCTTTTGTTTAGCCTTGGACATTTTTACTTCCTTGCTGCCCTCTTGCTCTTCATCGGAAAGGTCGGTCTATTTCACGGCAGTACCGTTCTGCTCGGCATGCATCTGCTGATATCTGTCCAT
>CASFZT010000088.1 GCA_949299215.1 uncultured Ruminococcus sp. | reverse complement strand
CGTCGGGTCGCTCCTCAGCGTTGCCTTGTTTGGCTGCAATTATATTATCGTCAAAACTTTAAGAAAAAATGCATTTACACAGTTTAAAATTCATACCCCGTAAATTATGAAGCTGCTGCCGAGGATATGAAGGAATGTCTGAAAATACGGACTAACAAAAAGATAATCGCTGCCAATGCGGAAGTGAAAAAACTCGCTGAAAAGCACGGTCAGCGTTACATAGATATAAATCGCAATCTCAAGGATGAACAGGGCAGACTTAAAGCAGAGTACACCATTGAGGGACTTCATATCAATGAGGACGGCTACCGTGCAGTTTATGATGACATTATGAAGTATGTGACGGAATAAAATTAACAGGTATATTTCGGATATAAATGCCGGAATTGCAGAGTATGTCAAACAGTACAAATTACGGCAATACCACACAGGCTTTGTGCGGTATTGCCGTAAATCTACTTGTGTAATTGTTAAGGAAACGCTGATTAATTTGTTTCTTCCGTTTTTTCAAAATGCCCTCAATGACAGAAATTTGTGCATTTTTCAAAACGATTGCTTCGCATTAATCAGCGTTTCCTTAAATTTTTGGTTTAACTTCTGGTAATCGGTTCAACAGACAGTCTGTTTTTATTATTCCGTTGTAACCGTCACAATATCCGATTTTGTCATTGTAGTCCACTTGCCGTCAACATATGCACGAACGATGTAATTATACTCTGTATTCGGTTTAAGCTTATTGATAATTACCGAACGCTTTTCTGTTTCGATAAGCTTTACAGCCTTGCCGTCAGTGTACTTGTATACCGCATACTTTTCTGCACCGGGAACAGCTTTCCATGTGAGCCTTACGCTGTTTCCAATAACCTCTGCCTCAGGAACAGGCTTGTAATAAGCAGTAAACTCAATATGATCAGAATAGTATTTGGATGAAAGTCTGCCGTTTACCGTATACCTTACAAGGAACTTATAGTCTTTTCCGTTTTTCAGATTTTTGATAATTAATTTAGTCTTTTCGGTGGTCTTGACCTCAACATATTTGCCGTCTTTGTATTGATATATGCTATAATAATCCACATTCGTTATTTCATTCCAGCTAAGTGTTGCCGTGCTGCCGTCTAATTCAACTTCTGCGTCCAGATACTTAACTACCGTACCCGGTACACTGCTTACCGGCGGAATGTAAGGAATATAATTGGCAGGATCAATCGGATAAACAGGATAGTCCACTTTTGGAATTGTGCTGGTTGTCAGAATTCTTCCGCAAACCGTACATACCTTTTGCTGAACCCCGTCCGTATCACCAGTTGCCTCTTTGACAATTATCCAATCGCTTTCGATATGTGCCGCTTCGTCAGCCTTGCCGCCGCATTCACATTCATGCCAATGGTTTGTATTGTCAAATTTCCATTCCGCACCATAACTGTGAATATGATTCAGATTGATTATATATTCAAATTCAACAATATCACTGTTATTCATACCATCCTTTACGGCAATAGCCTTGATAATTGTCGTTACAGACTGTCCCTCTGTTCCCATAACGGTGATAGGGGAGGTATATTCAGTATTGTTCACTGTCGGAACAGTACCGTCTGTGGTGTAGTAGATAACTGCACCCTCAGTTTCACAGCTAAGCATTACAATCTGTGTTTCGGTATATATTCCGCCTGCAGGGGAGGCTGTGGGACTCTTCACTGTATCCTTTCCTGTAGTATCAAATGTGTATTTTACAGTAATTGTGCCATTAGTATTAGTGGTGTCCACATTATTGCCGTTTACCTTTGCGGAAACACTGCTGCCGAATGCATATCCCGATTGGGGTGTAATATTTATTTCAGCGGTATATGCTGTGTTATATTCTGCATTTCCGCTGACAGCTTGATTGTCTTTTTTCCATACAATTTCCGCTGAAACACTTTCAGGTACTTCTGCCTGAGGGAATGCCGCTCCTGCTGTAGGTGCAGCAATAGTTATTGCTATATTTTCAATTATCTTTATCCATTTTGAATTAGCCGTATCATAAAAATACTTTGCCGTATTTTCTCCCAGTTCAATAATATTCGGCTGTGAAAAGCTTTTTGCGGGGAGATATGCGTAAATTTTGGCTTCATCTACGTGGCAGTCGGGATAATCGCTGCTGTTTATAACTATATCCGATTTATCGGCATTTTCAATTTCAAGCAGGTAAACGGGCGTTGTACCGTCATCAAGCGTGGGGGTGACTGCATCGTTTCCCATGCATCCTCCGCCGATAGCGTTTGCGTCTGTGCCTGCAATTGCTTTGACTGAGCCGCCGCTTATGGTGATATTTGAGCCGCTGCCACGATAGCCGCCGCCGATTCCGGCACCACCATCGCCGCCGACTGCGTTAACAGTACCGCCGGTTATAGTGATATTTGAGCCGTTGCTGTAACCGCCGCCGCCGATTCCTGCGCCACCGAAGGAGCTTTTTGCGTTAACAGTACCGCCGGTTATAGTGATATTTGAGCCGTTGCAATACCAGCAGCCGCCGATTCCGGCACCATAATTGCCGCCGTTTGCGTTAACAGTACCGCCGCTTATTATGATATTTGAGCTGCTGCCTTCCTTTCCACCGCCGATTCCTGCGCCGCTACTGCTGTTTGCGGTAAGAGTGCCCATGCCTGTTATAGTGAGCGTACCTGTGCTTATACCGCCGTTCTTTTGCAAACCTGCGCAATTCACACCGCTTTTCAGCGTGTTGGTTGTACCATCAGCAAGGGTAACTGTGACGTTGCCTGTGCTGTTGTCAGCAATCTTAAATGCACACGCATTTGGTATTTCCGAAACATCAATGTTTACTCCTGCAAGGGTGATGTTTGCAGAAACGCCGCTTTCAACAAAAATTGTGTCGGTTGTTGTTGTGCCGCTTATTGTAATCGCCTTGTCGGATTTGATTGTAAGCAAACCTGCGGGATAGGTGTAATCCGTACCATAAGTCAGCGTTTCTCCGGAATTTGTCGCTGTTACATTTAATTCCACGCCAATAGTTACAAGCTTATTGTCAGAATTCTTAACGTAGTAGTCTGTTGCAGATGTGCCGTCTTTTTCTATGGTATGCTCGCCCTCGGTCAGATAAGCATAAACCTTGCCGTCTGTGCCGTGGTTTATCGGATAAGCTTTTCCGTCAATTGTGAGGGAATTTGATGCGCTGTTTATTTCAAGCAGGTAAACGGGTGTTATACCGTCCTCAAGCGTGGGGGTGACTGCATCGCTTCCGACCACACCATTGCCGATAGTGCGATCGCCTGTTGCCCTGACCGCCGCCTCCTCCGATTCCTGCGGCACTATTGTTGCCGGTTGCGTTAACAGTACCGCCGGTTATGGTAATATTTGAGCCGCTGCCACTCCTGCCGCCGCCGATTCCTGCGCTGCCATTGCCGCCGGTTACAGTAAGCGTACCCGTGCCACTAATAGTAAGTGTGCCGTTGTCACCATTCTTTTACAGACCTGCGCAATTCGCACCGCTTTTCAGCGTGTTAGTTGTACCATCATCAAGGGTAACTGTAACGTTGCCGCTGCTGTTATCAGCAATCTTAAATGCGCAAGCATCGGGTGTTCCCGAAACATCAATATTAACATTGTTAAGGATGATGGTCGGAGAAAAACCGGCGTCAATATAAATCTTGTCGGTTGTTGCTGTATTCGGGTCTGTGTTTCTTATTGTAATCGTCTTGTTGGACATGATTGTAAGTGTGTGCGCCGTTTCGTTATAGACATAGTCGTTATTGTATTCGCCGCCGGTTACAATTAAACCACCGCAGGAGGTTTCAGCTCCCACCGTCGTGGCCATAAGCCCCAAATACATCACAGAACAAATAAAAGCGGATAATATCCATTTTTGTATCTTCAATTAAAATTCCTCCTTCACTTGCATTTTTATCAATAATTCTTATTATTTCTTATAATATCATGTTTATGGAAATTTGTCAATTAAGAAAATTGAAAGATTATATATCAGCTTGTCGAAAAAGTAAATTTGCAACACGCTTTCTTACGGTACGCACAGCCCCTCACAGTCTTTTATCAGATATTTTTTAAATATTGGCGAGATTTCAAAGGGCTCCTCACCCTTTGGCCGCCGTCCGCAGACGGCGAAATTCCCTAAAATGCGTTTAAAAACAGAGCAAGGGGTGAAAAAATGCGATAGCGTTTTGAGTAACAAGCTTGCTTGTTTTGAGGCAGAACACGACTGCCTCGCCTTTGCTGTAATAATAGAGAACCTTATGTTTTTCAACAGCCTGTATACTTACAAATTCTAACTGGTTTCTTTCCTATCCTTTTGAAGCATTTTTATCACCTTTTTTATTATACTGTATATTATATCACGAAAAAAAGCCACCTTTTCGGGTGACTTTTTCTACAAACTGAGGCGGTACCCACATATTTTGTGCGATATCGCCTCAAATTTTTTACCAGCCCATAAGGGCTTTTATTTCGTTTGTGAGCTTGTCGGCAGCTTTGGTGTGTGTTGCCTCGGTCGGGTGCCAGTCTGCGGCGTAACCGTCGTCAGGACTCTGAACGTCAAATTTCATTGTAGAGATGTTTGTGTCGCCTGTTTCTTCAGTGTAGTTGTAAACTGCAAGCTCAATGTATTGATAAAGTCTGTCTCCCATTACGCCGAGAGTACAAAGAATTTTTGCATCGGGATTGTGCTCACGTATCTCCTTGAGAAATTCAACATAAGCATTGCAGTATTCCATTTGTTTGTCGCTATCGGTAAGAGTGTAGCTGTCATCATTTGTGCCAAGGTTTATTACGATGAGATCGGGCGTGTAGGACGAAAAATCCCATTTAACGCTTGAAGGAGTCTGTCCGTTGTATGCTCCGTAGGAGAAACCGAGTTTATCATAGTATTGAGGAATGGTCTGGTTTGAAACCTTTTTCTTTCCGTCCGAGTAGCCGGAGATGATACCGTAACCGCTTATGGATACCATGCTGTAATCCGCATTGAGATTTTGTGCGGTTTTGTAAGCGTAAGCTTTTGTAACATCCTCTGTCTTGGTCGAGAAATGATGATCGCGGTTTTCATCGTCAACACCATAACCGCAGGTGATTGAGTCGCCGATAAATTCAATGAAATGCTCTTTTGCAGGGGTAGGAGATA
Organism: uncultured Ruminococcus sp.; assembly: GCA_949299215.1. GTDB lineage: Bacteria > Bacillota > Clostridia > Oscillospirales > Ruminococcaceae > UMGS363. Next base: position 1,917 of record CASFZT010000088.1, on the reverse strand, counting down.
TTCCGGTTTCAGAGTCAACTTCTATGGATTTAATGCCTGCGGTGGACATAGCGGTTTCGGAAAGCTTTACGATAGTGACTGTGCAGTCCTGAGGAATTTCGCTTTCAAATACGGTGTAAGTTTCTTCCGCAGCATTTATCATGTCGTCTATGATGCGTTCGCCGTTTACATAAATCCCAATTCTTGCCTGATTGTCCTCGTTGTTGGGATTTGCAGCATTTGCGTCACCTGCAATTGTTACGGATGCACTTGTACCGTTAAATGTAAATTCGGCACCTGAACCGGAAAATGCCATCCAAAGAGTGTCATTTAAAAGATGTGTTCTGCCGAGCGGCTTAACATATTCTGTTGTAGGGATATATGTTTTCAATGTCGATTCCTCCTCAGTGATTTCTGTAACAGTGGTTTGATTGCCGGCAGCTTCTGATGATGTGCATGCTGTTAATGACACCGCCATACAAGCAGCAGATGCCAATGCAATAAGTTTTGTAAGCTTCATTTAAGATACTCCTTTCTGATAATACATGGTCGTTTGATATACATTGCTGTAAATAATGCCTTTTTGAGGTGTAATACCCTTTATATTGAAAAGCTCGGTCATCGTGACAAATGAATAACCGTTTTTTAAAAGCGTGGAAATGATTTTGTCGAGTGCGGATACGGTTTTGCCGTTGCCATACATATCATGAAGCAGTATTATACTGCCATCGGTTACGGTGTTTATTATAGTTTCGGCACGTTCATCGGAGGAAACGGAATCTTCCCAGTCTTTGGCGTCAATGCCTGCAATGAACGGCAGATCTATAATGTTAAGCATGACATTATTTACGGCAATATATGGCGGACGGAAAAATTTCGGCAGCTGTCCGGTTATGCGAAGTATTTTTTCGGAAGTGCGGTTTATTTCTGCCGCAATTTCTTCCGGCGAAAGCTGCGGCATTGCAGTATGAGTAAGGGAATGATTGTTTATTTCACAGCCCATGGAATGTGCACGTTTTACAACAGTTTCGGTGTCGGAGTTTATGTTGTTCCCGACAATAAAGAAAGATGCGGTCACGGAGTATTTTTCAAGCTTGTCCAGTACCTGAACAGTTGTGAGCGTGTTAGGCCCGTCATCAAATGTAAGAGCGCATATTTTGTCGGCGGATAAATTTTTTGTCATTACGTTTTTGCTCTCCTTATAAAAATATAAAGCACATTTATTATATACGATTTTTTTGTCTGTGTCAATAATTATTGATAATTTAAGCACGGTATTTCAACGAGTAAAAAAATTATGAACAAAGCCAATGAGAAATAATTTTATCGAGATAATTGGAATCGAGCATACACATGAACTGTTTATCAGGAAAACAGCCTTTGAAAGATTTTAAGATATTGTAGGCAAGCTGACGTAAAGTGTTAAAATTCTCAGCAGAATAGAATAAGTTACGCTGTTTGAACGTCGGCTATCCTATACTCCTTTTAAAACTTCTTCCAGACTGAGTTTTCTCATGGCTTTCCTTGCTCCTTTTGCTTTTTTCTTATTATACCATGAAATCTCTACTCTGTCTTTTTCATTATTTGTTTACTCATTGAAATACTGAGAAAAATGTGTCAAGTATTATTGACAATATCAAATGGGGTGTGATATAATGTGGAAAATAAAATTGGGATTTGTGTTGAACATTAATGAAATTATGTGGTTTACATTGTCAGGAGGGGTGTTGTATGTTTGAAGAAATATCATTTCCTGAACATGAATATGAGTCAATTCAAAATTATTTAAATAAACTGGGATATTGTTATACCACGAGGGTATATAAAGAAATCGGGAAATATAAAGTCCTACGGTGAAATGTCAATAGGCAAAAAAGAGAAAAAGCAATGATATTTTTGTAAAAAGAGACAAAAAGAGTAACTCCCAATAAAGCCTGC
>CASFZT010000087.1 GCA_949299215.1 uncultured Ruminococcus sp. | reverse complement strand
TATAATTAAGCGTTGCATGAAGTCCTCCAAACACTACCTTTGCTTTACTGTTCTGCTTTATATACCATGCAAGCTCATATCCTCTGTTTGCATTAAAGGTAAAGGTCGTTACAAACACGATATCTGCGTCTAGGACATCCTTCCACACTATCTCCGAAATAGACTCGCTGTAACAATAAACATCGTCATATTTTCTTGCCAGCACAGTCGCAAGGATTATCATTCCATTTGACGGTGTACGTATATACCTGTCATATACAAAATGATTCAGAACTGATTTTTTATAAGGTCTGTTTCCCGGCTCAATAAATCTGATTTTCATTTTAACACCCCTATTTGCTTAATTAATGCCTGCTCAACAACCGAAAAATGCGTAAAAGCTTTGCTTCTGAGCACTTTTTCGGTTGTTAAGTGCAAGGATTTTTGGCGTTTTAGTCAAAAGTCCTTGCACCCTGCCGCCTGTTAACGTCGGCAAAAGCAGATGTCAATCAGGCAGTACGGCACAAATCAAAGATTTATACCGCTGAAAATCCTGTTTTACAGGGTTTGCAGCCAATAACTGCTCTTCGGACAATTATTGAGTACGCACTAATTACTAAATTCTATTTAATATTATACAATATATAATATTGTTTGTCAATAAAAAATCAATTTTTTGCTGCAAAAAATATCCGCCCAACATTTTCAATGTCAGGCGGTAAAAGTATTCAATAAGGGGCTTACCCCGTTATTATATTCTTACACTGATTTAACGTGCTTTTCAAAGTCACTCACCGTCATCGGCTTTGCATAGAAAAATCCCTGTGCCGCATCACAGCCGCACTCATTCAGGAATTGTGCTTGTTCCGCATTTTCTACGCCCTCCGCAACAATCTCAAGTCCTATATCCCTAGTCATCTGTATGGTGTGATTTACGATACTCTTGCCTCGCTGCGATCCGATAAAGTTCTGCAAAAAGATTCTGTCCATCTTGATAACGTCAAAATTGGTATCCTTCAATGTATTAAGCGACGAATATCCCGAACCAAAATCGTCCACAAGAAGGGTATATCCTCTTCCTTTCAACACATTAATGCCGTCACTTATCTGCTTTTCCTCAACCGTTTCGGTAATTTCAAGCTCAAGATAATGCTTTGGTATCCGATACTTCTCAATAAGCTGTTCAATATAATCGGTAAAATTTGCATCATTGAAATGGCGTCTTGAAACATTTACCGAAATCGGATACACAGGCTCATTATTATCTATCCACTTACGTATAAGCTTGCAGGCTTCCTCTCAGATAAATCTGTCCATTTTAACGACAAATCCGTTCTGTTCAAAAAACGGCACAAACTCCATCGGCGGAATAAGGCCCTTTTCCGGATGTATCCATCTTATAAGTGCTTCCGCGCCTATGACCTTATTCTGAGAAATGCTGTACTTAGGCTGGAGATACATCACAAACTCGCCGTTTTTCAATGCGTCCTCCATATTGTCCTCTATATCTTTTCGTGACAATATACCTATTTTCATATTATCTTCAAAAAACGCAACATGGGTAAGTGCGTCCATTTTTATGCTCTGACGTGCCACTGCCGCCGAATCGCCATATTTTCTAAGTCCATGTCTAATATCATCAACCGGACACACGCCATACACTATCTTATATTTTATTCCCTTATACCCCAGCAATTCGCTGTCAAGGGTATCAATAAACTTATATATATCGTCCTTGGTCTCATATGCGGTAAGTATCATGAACGAATCCGCAGACAATCTTACATACAACTGCTCCGAGTTGCAGATGACCTTAAGCGAATCAACGAAAAACGTCAGTATCTCATCGCCCATACTCTCGCCGTACCGCTCATTTATAACTTTAAATTTAGCAACATCAAACTGGATTATCGCCCATTTTCTTTCCGGATGCTGTCCAATAAGCATTTTTGCTTGGTTCATAAATCCTGCCGGAGTCCTGTCATTTGTAGTTATTTCAGCTAAATTGATCCTGTATGCCTCTTCAATACTGCTTTGATATACCATAAACATCATGCGCTCAATATCATCACTGCTTCTTTCAAGCCAGCAATTCACATGATAAAACGAATAACCTTTTCCATCGGCATTCATGCGAACAACAACGGACACACGGTTCTCATCGGTTTTCTGACCTGCCCAGACACCCTTGCTAATCGACTTAACTTTATCGCAAAAAAACCTATAAGCATCCTTATTAGTCTCAATTACATATTCCTGCAATTTTTCAATATCAAACGATCCGGCATCAATATCCTTAAAATATTCACACCCTTCGGAGACAAGCGTCCAGCCTTTTTCCCTGCTCCATATCATAACAAACAGATCTTTTTTTGACGCAATAAAATTTCCTATCATATCCATGCTCATAAGGTTCGCCTCCGTCCGTTTTATATGTGTTACAATAATTTATTTAAATTTTACCATATTTTATATTAATTGTCAATAATTATAATGTTAAAATTACTACTCAAGTGATAATATTCACAAATATTTTTGTTAAAAATATACAAGATGCGTTTTTTAAAAACGTCAATTAACAAAAATATAACTTAGGCAATATGTCCCCTGTCTCTAAAACGGCGAAGGACATATTCAGTTTCAGTTGGGGTTCAATCCCCAACTGACACTTCATCGCAGCTTCGCTGCGGCTTGCCACGTTGAATGACGGGGCAAGTCCCATATTGAATTTATTTTGCAAACATACTTCGATTTTGGGATTAAATATCTAAACACGTATAAATTTTATCCATAAATTTTCTTTGCGATATCAACGGTTTCCTTTGCATCACGTGCATAAAAATCAGCTCCTATTTTTTCGGCATATTCGGTAGTAAGCACAGCTCCGCCTACCACGATCTTACAGTCTGCCTTGTTTTCACGGAGCAGCTCTATGGTTTTTTCCATAGCACCAAGTGTAGTTGTCATAAGTGCGGAAAGTCCGACAAGCTTTACCTTATGCTCTATTGCAGCGTCCACCACTACCTGATAATCAACATCCTTGCCGAGGTCTATGACCTCATATCCGTAATTTTCAAGCAACACCTTTACAATATTTTTGCCTATATCATGCACATCGCCCTTGACCGTTGCAAGCACTACCTTACCCTTAACGACAGGAGCGGAATTTTGCTTCACCATATGATTTCTTATAACCTCAAACGCTGCCTGTGCAACATTTGCAGACATTATAAGCTGAGGCAAAAATATCTTTCCCTGTTCAAAATCGCTGCCTGTTTTATCAAGTGCCGGAATAAGCATCTCATTTACTATCACCATGGGATCGGTCGTTCCGAGCAAGCTTTCGGTTATCCTTGCCCCCTCTGCTTTAAGACCGTTTTCCACGGCATACATAAGCGTCATATCATTCTGTGGAGCATTTGTCTTTACAGCATCGGAATTTTGCTTTTCACCGCCGTATGCCGCAATAAAATCGACTGCATTTTCGTCAATATTAGCAAGTAATTTGTACGCTCTCACGGCACCTGTCATTGAAGCAATATTCGGATTCATTATCGGCAGATCAAGACCGTTTGCAAGCGCCATCTGAAGAAAATTGCAATTCACAAGCTCTCTGTTTGGCAGACCAAACGATATATTTGACACACCAAGCACGGTTTTAAGTCCAAGCTCATTCTTCACCCTGTTCAGTGCTTTTACCGTTTCCATAACGCCTGCCTGTTCTGCGGAAGCCGTCAGCGTAAGGCAGTCTATATACACATCTTTTTTATCTATGCCATATTCCTGTGCAGTTTCCATTATACGCTTGGCTATCTCAAAGCGTTTCTCGGTACTCTTGGGTATTCCGTTCTCATCAAGCGTAAGACCTACTACCGCTGCGCCATATTTCTTTACAAGCGGAAAAATTTTCTCCATAGAGCTTTTTTCACCGTTTACGGAATTAACTATCGGTTTTCCGTTATAAACCCTCAAAGCCGCTTCAAGAACATCCGGCATGGTAGAATCAAGCTGAAGCGGCAGATCGGACACGCTCTGTATTGCTTTTACGGTACGCACCATCATTGCCTTTTCATCAATATCAGGCAGACCTACATTCACGTCAAGTATCTCCGCACCTGCATGTATCTGCTCGATTGCCTGTCCGAGGATATAGTCTATATCGCCCTTTTTCAGAGCCTCCTTAAACAGCTTTTTGCCTGTCGGATTTATCCTCTCGCCTATTATTCTCGGCTGATCTATGACTACAGTCCTTTCGGCAGAGCACACTGCCGCAGGAATTTTCGACATATTTTTGATATGCTTAACATCACCGAGGCGACTCTTTACCGCCTTTATAAACTCGGGAGATGTTCCACAGCAGCCGCCTACAAGCTTTATACCGTACTTCACAAGCTCTGCCGTGCTTTCCGCAAACTCCTCCGCCGTTATATCATAGGTATTGGTTACCGGGTCGGGAAGTCCTGCATTTGCCTTTAACGCTATCGGAAGCATTGTCCACTCGGAAAGTTCCCTTATCACAGGAGCAAGCTCACGAGGTCCTAACGAACAATTCACGCCTATCGCATCAACTCCAAGTCCGCTAAGCACCAATGCCATTGACGGCACTCCGCATCCCGTAAAAGTACGTCTGTTCTCCTCAAATGTCATTGTACAAACTATCGGCAGATCGGTATTCTCCTTTGCCGCAAGCACTGCAGCTTTTAGTTCGTAAAGGTCGGTCATTGTTTCAAAGACTACCAGATCGGCATCACTTCCTGCAATCAGCATTTCCTTGAAATATTCGTATGCCTCTTCAAATTTAAGCGTACCAGACGGTTCCAACAGCTGTCCTGTCGGACCTATATCAAGTGCCGCAAGCGCTTTTCCATTAGCGGCGGCGAGCGCATTTTTAACCCCGGCAGACACGATCTCTGCCGCACTTCTGCCGCTTTCCTTCAGCTTATAGCCATTTGCACCAAATGTATTTGCATAAATTATATCCGCACCTGCTTCTATATACTTTTTATGTATTTCCATAATAAGCTCAGGCTTTTCAACATTAAGCAGCTCGGGTATATCCCCTGCCTGCAAACCCTCATTCTGAAGCATCGTACCCATAGCGCCGTCAAGAAAAACAAACTCCCTTTCATTAAGCAATGAATAAAAACGCTCTTTCTTATTATTTACACAACCCATATTTCAAACCTCCACATATCAATCAGCACATCTTGCTCCGCTTTTTCTGAAAGCACATCTATCCCTCATATTACAGCAGGCACAGCTCTGCTTTGCTCTGCCTATCGGCTTATCGGAAAGACCTATCACCGCCGTAACCGACTTTTTAGGCGTAAGCAATGAATTTTCATCTGCACACACACCTATCATTCTTCCCGAATTTGTGACTTCCGTAAATCGTTTCTGCAATTCTATCGGCATATCACCGTATCCCGGTGAAAAGCGCCATGTCATATACATATCGGCAAATTCTTCTCTTACGACCTCTTCCGCCCTGTTGCACACCGCCTCAACGGCACATGAAGCCATAGCGTCCGTTACAACAGCCTCTGCCATATCCGATGCTTGTGCCGCACGTATCAATTTATCCGTTTCAGCCCCTGCCGTAGCGGTCAGCAGCACGACTTTACTGCAATCTTTAAGATGCCTGCAAATATCCATGCCCATAAGCTCAAAGCTGCAATTTTCAAGGCTCACTCTATCACACCCAATGCTTTTTATATTAAACACTCTGAACACAAATTTGCCGTTCACCGCAGCAAGCAGCTTTTTTTCGCACATATCCATAAGCGCTGTGACCTTTTCATCGGGTGCATCGTTATTTTTATATCCTAAATACCGCAATGCTTCATCACGGTCAATACTTATTTCTCCTGCATTATACAACCTGTTCAAGCGAACCTCCGAAAAATATTTTCTAACAGAATACCGCACAAAGCCTTATCACACGCTTTGTGCGGTACTATACTCAAAATTCAATTTATTCCGACGCTTTGGTAGTTTCATCTCCCGAATCAAGCGGAACTGATTCCTTTACAGCCTTTTCCATAAGCTTTATTTCAAACAATGTAGCGTAATATCCTTCAACTCCATTTACCGTATCATATGTAAGCGTCATTGAAAAATCAACATCATAGCTGCTTGCGGAAATGCTCTGTGTATACACAAGGTCCATATCAATATCTTCCGTACCGATCATGCTTCCTGTTGCGGCAGAACCGTTTGTTGCAGAATATTTGCTCACAAGCTCTGCGGTCTTATTATTGAAATACTCCTCCGCAGTTGCTCTGTCAAGCAGACAATGCACTTCCTGGCTATAACCCCTCAGATACAATTCCTCGTCGCCCTCTACTTCATTAAAGTAGTACGTAATAATGGAATCATCGGCATAATAATACATATCATCTACCGGAATAAGATTTTTTATTTCCATCAGATCAGTATCCGGATTAATGCTCCATATTGTAACATCATCCTGGTAATAAAGCTCCACACCCTCCGGCTGAAGCGTAATTATCTTTGTAAGGGGCATTCCGAGTTTTATTTTTGTAAGGATACCGTTATAATAGCTGTTAATGACTACTGCAGCTCCCTCCTCCGAACATCCGGCAAACATTACCGCACACGTAATCACCGCAATAAAAACAGATAAAACTTTTTTCATATGTTCCTCCGATGTGTCGTAATCAAAAAGTATACTCATACTTTACATTTATTATAATAATACAACTTTTTTACGCAAATGTCAATGATAAACTTTGATATTTTCATAAAAATTATTTTGGCAATACAACTTAGGCAATATGTCCCCCGCATCTAAGGCGGCGGGGGACATATTCCGTTTCAGTTAGGGTTCAATCCCCAACTGAAACCTCATCGCAGCTTCGCTGCGGCTTGCCACGTTAAATGACGGGGCAAGCCCCTTATTGAATACAGGCAACACCGCACAAAGACCGCTTAACAGCTCTGTGCGGTTTTCGTATATTAAAAACAGATATGTTATATATAGTTAGTTAAAAACTTTGAGTTGAAAAGTTCTTTTGCTTTATTTTACAATATAAATATATCCGGGGTGTTTTTACTCTGCCCCATCTTGTTTTGAT
>CASFZT010000086.1 GCA_949299215.1 uncultured Ruminococcus sp. | reverse complement strand
CCCTGCCTTATATAAGACAGACCTGTAAGAGCGAAACTGTGGATATGGACGTGCTTGCAAGAGTGCTTCAGCCGAGAACGGAGCTGTTTACGGATATTCCAGAACGCTGCGATTTTATCGATGAGCTCAGAGAGTACAGCAACGACCTTTATTATAATAAGAAAATGAAAACCACACCCGAAACGAGTCTTGAAGCCCTGAAAGCCGCACTGACGGTGTTTGAGGGAATTAAGGACTGGACGGAGGAAAATATCCATGCAGCGCTTTTTGCTGAGATAGAACGTCTCGGAGTAAAGAACGGCTGGATGCTTCTGCCGATAAGAGCGGCTCTTTCCGGAAAACAGTCAACACCGGGCGGCGGAGTTGAGCTTGCGGCAATACTCGGCAAGGATGAGAGCATATACCGTGTGAAAAAGGGTATAGAACAGCTCTCCTGATTACATTGAATTGTACTTGTTTTATCACATTGTCAACACATTGCGGTGGTAAAATATCCAATGTCTGATTATTGAATATATATCTGAAAGGGTGGTTATATAAATGATCGAGGTTAAAAACCTTACCAAACAGTATGGATCAAAAAAAGCTGTGGACAATATTTCGTTTACTGTTCAGGACGGACGTATTCTCGGCTTTTTGGGACCTAACGGCGCAGGAAAATCAACAACAATGAATATTCTGACGGGATATATTTCCTCAACATCGGGAGATATACTTATCAACGGCACTAATATTCTGGACGAGCCTATGAAGGCTAAAAAGGAGATAGGCTATCTTCCAGAAATACCGCCGCTGTATCTGGATATGACAGTCAAGGAGTACCTTGATTTTGTATATGATCTAAAAAAATGCGCATTGCCGAGAAAGGCTCATCTTGCTGATGTATGCGTCCTTGTGAAAATAAATGACGTGTATAACAGAATGATACGCAATCTTTCAAAGGGATATAAGCAAAGAGTAGGTCTTGCACAGGCGCTTATAGGAAATCCGCCTATACTTATTCTTGATGAGCCAACGGTAGGTCTTGACCCGAAGCAGATCATTGAAATAAGGACCCTTATCAAAAAACTCGGAAAGAAGCATACGGTTATACTTTCATCACATATACTTACCGAGATACAGGCAGTGTGCGATGACGTAATTATTATAAATAAAGGCGTTATTGCAGCAAATGATACAACGGAAAACCTTACCAAGAATATTTCCGCAGACAGCAGACTTATTGCAAGGATAGACGGCAGCCGTGAAGAAATACTCAAGGTTATAAAGGCAATACCGGGAGTTATTTCCGTTGTTGCGGATATGGAGCGTGAGCCTGGTATATATGACTATGAGATCGAAGTAAAGGAAAAAACGGATATACGCCGTGAGCTGTTCAAACGCATTGTTGCAAGAAATTGGGTGATGCTTGGACTTAAATCGACCGAAATGTCACTTGAGGATATCTTCCTTAAAATCACTATGGGCGATACCGTCAATATAACCGTTAAAAAGGATACTGAAGACGTGACCGATGAAGATAATGATGCAGATGACGAAATTGATACAGACGATGAAGATACGAATGACGAAGCTGATACGGACGAAAATGAAAAAGATACAGCAGAGGAGGATGAAGAATAATGGGTGCTGTTTTCAGACGAGAAGTGAGGGCTTATTTTACTTCTCCTATTGCGTATATTTTTATTGCCGCATTTTATCTTTACACAGGCAATTACTTTGTAAATTATAATATGGCGTATGGTTCGACCGATTTGTCATATGCATTTTCAAGTGCATTTGTAATTATGATGATACTTCTTCCGCTTCTGACGATGCGTCTTATGTCGGAAGAGAAAAAGCAGAGAACGGATCAGTGTCTGCTTACGGCTCCGGTAAGCCTTGGCGGAATTGTTGCAGGAAAGTTTTTTGCGGCTGTATGCGTGTTTCTTTGCGCTATGGCAATTTATGTTCCGTATGTAATTGTGCTTTATACGATCGCAGGCTCTGTTGAGTGGGCAGCTATAATCGGTACGATGATAGCGCTTCTGCTGCTGGGGGCGTCTTTTATTTCGATAGGAATATTTGTGTCCTCCCTTACCGAAAGCCAGGTAGTAGCAGCAATACTCAGCTTTGCTATAATCATGTTTTTCTATATGCTTGATATGCTTGCAGGCATGGTTTCAAATGAAACTGTAAGCAATATAATGGTTTCACTTGGATTTTATTCAAGATATAATGAGTTTACCACTGGTATTTTTGATTTGAGCAGCGTGATATATTTCCTCAGCACAATATTTGTGTTTAATTTCCTTACGGTGCGCGTGCTTGAAAAACGCCGCTGGGCAGATTGATTCGGGAGGTTAAAACATGAGTAAAGAAACTAAAAAGATTCCTTCTGCAGAAAAAAAGAGCGGAAAGAAATTCAATGTAAGAAAGCTGAAATATGGCTCGGCAGCTACGGCTGTTACACTTATCGTTATTGCAGTGGTAGTAGTTGTGAATGTACTGATTTCCGCAATAGGCGAAAGAACAGACCTCACGATAGACCTTACAAGCGAATCCGCTTTTGAAATTTCACAGGAAACCAAGGACTACATTGCTTCACTGAACGAGGATGTTGAGATCGTTGCAATGCAGGACGAAACTATATTCCAGACAACTACAAGCACATATTATAAGCAGGCGTATGAGGTGCTTAAAAAATATGAGCTGAACAGCTCTAAAATAAATGTAGAGTTTGTTGATATGACAGCAAATCCTACTTATGCAAATAAGTATCAGGAAATGTACAAGGGTACTATCTCCGAAAACAGCATTGTTATAACCTGCGGAAACAGAATAAAAGTTATTTCACTTAACGATCTGTTTAATACGGAGTTCAGCTACCAGACATTTTCAACACAGATAATTTCTTCAAAGGCAGAGCAGGTTCTTACATCTGCAATTATGTATGTAACCGACCCCGAACCTAAGCAGGCAGCGGTACTTAATGTTGAAACGGCAGGTATTGCACATGAAACTGTACAGGCTCTGCTTGAAGATGACGGCTTTGATGTAACACTGGTAAATCCGCTTACTGAAGAATTTCCTATGGATGCGGATATGATTGTTATCAATGCGCCGCTCAATGATTTTTCCGAGGAGCTTATTGACAAGCTTTACGATTATATGGAAAACGGCGGCAATTACGGCAAGAATATGATCTACCTTGCAAGCTTCTCACAGAAGGCTACCGAAAATATTGACGCATTTCTTGCCGAATGGGGCATTTCGATCTCAAGCGGCGTTGTAGGCGATACAAATCAAAATAACCTTATTTCTACAAATACATTCTATGCAATAAGAAACTATATTCAGGCAAATGACTATTCCGCAAATGTTGCACAGCCGGAACTGCCTGTTGTTTCTTATAATGCACGTCCGATAGAAATACTTTTTGAAACCTCGGGCAATGTTTCTGTAACACCGCTTCTTACTACCGATGAAACTGCATTTGAGCTTACTGCCGAAATGCAGGAGATGGCAGAAAACGGTGAAGAGCCTGATATCACAACAACAATGGGTTCATATAATACAATGGTGCTTTCAAATAAGTATACATTTGACAGCGACAATGTTCAGCGTTTCTCAAATCTGCTTGTTATGGGCTCTTCCGATATGATAGACAGCTATCTTACATCTACGACGTATTATAATAACGGCGACTACTTTGTTTCTGCCGTAAATAAAATGAACGGCAAGGAAGACGGAATTACCATTGTGGCAAAGGAGCTCGGAGCAGCTACATTTGATACGGATGTAGGAAAGATGATGACCTCGCTTGTCTGGTTTATGATAATCATTCCTCTTGCAATTGTCATTACGGGAATTACGGTGTGGTTCAGGAGGCGCCATAGATAATGAAGACCAAGATAAGATTTATAATTATAGCAGGTGTTGTATTGCTTCTGCTTATAGGCGGAGTTGTCGCTTTGAAGCTGACGGCTCCTGCCGAGGAAGAAACGGAAGATACCACAGAAGTAGTGGAAACTTCACTGTTGTATGATAAGAACCCCGATGATATAACGTCGGTTACGATAAAAAATGCAGTGTCCGAATATAAGGTTGAAAGAGTCGGCAAGGATGGAGTTTATGTATGGACAGTGTTTGAGTACAGCGATGCTCCGTCCAATACAAGCTTTATAAATACGATAGTTACAAATGCCGCAACCATGACAGCACAGAAAACCGTTGCGGAAAATGCAGAGGATCTTTCAATTTACGGACTTTCCGAGCCGCAGGCAGAGTATAGGGTTGAGTTTGACGATTCCGATAAAACCGTGAAGGAAATTTGTATAGGTGCGTCTGTTCCGGGTACTTCAAGTACGGTATATGCTTGTTTTAAGGGAGAAAATACGGTTTATACCGTAAAAGCATCTGATATAAACTGCTTTTTGCAGGACAAGACTAACTGCGTTAATAAAACCGTGTATACAGCATATGTGTCAGCCGATGAGGAGGATACAACGGATTATACTCATATAAGCAAAATTACGATAAGCAGAAAAGATATAGATTATGATATAGTCCTTGAATATGATACACGACTTGATGATGAAGACGCAATTGTGTCGAATTCATCAAAGTTTGTAATGACCTCTCCCGTTAAGCTGGATATGAACCCCGAAAAGGGCGATGCGGTAACGACCGATATGTTTGGTCTTACAGCAGACAGCTTTGCGGTTATAAAGCCAACGGAGGAGCAGCTTGCGGAGTATGGATTTTCCGATCCGTATGCAAGATTTGAGTTCAATATTACAGGCGGCGACCTTGTTCTTACAGTCGGAAATGAGGCGCTTGATGAGGACGGAAACAAGCTTGGATATTATGTAATGTCAGAGGATATAGATGTCATTTATATTTTCAGCGAAGCGTCATTGCCTTGGCTTACCGTCATGCCGCTTGATATTACAACTACCATGATCACAAGCAATTATGTTTATACGCTGACTGAGCTTGATATAACCGGTGCGAATACGGACGCACACTTCACAATTACAGGCTCGTCCGATGATGATTTTGAAGTTAAGCTTGACGGTGTGGCTGTTGATAAGCAGGCGTTCAAGGATTTTTATCAGTTTATACTCCGTGCTCCGGCAGAACAGCTACATTTGGAGGAAGTGAGCGGAGAACCAGAGCTTACGGTTGAAATAAAGACCGCATCGGGCGGAGATACTCTTGAATTTTATCCTATTGAAAACCGTAGAACGGCTATTTGCGTGAACGGAACGCCAAGCTTTACTTGTAAGACAGCGTATCTTGAACGTCTTATTGAGAATACGGAAAAGGTCAGAAACGGCGAAGAAATAATTGCAAACTGGTAATGCGCTGCGTCGTTTCGACAGAAAATCCTCATGCTTTGCGGTAAAATGTTAATTGTGACCCGATACGGGAAAGAAGTTATGATGCATTGTACCTGTTTATGCAGAGATGCATCGGTAAAATATACTATGTGTTTTTGACAGAAAAAATTTCTCTTTTTTGAACAATAGCTATTGATTTTGTGAAAATTTTGTGCTATAATAGAAATAATATGGGATGAATGTTGAAATACGCATAGGAAGATATAAGTTTAGTGTGTATGAATGCAATATTTTGTGACTGCAATAAGGAGGAATTGCTATGACCGAAAATACCGGAACGGCTAAAAAGAGTAAATTTTTTACCTATAAGGGATTACCACTGGTGAGAAACAATGACGTTATTTATTACGGAAATATGTCCGATGAATATGTCGTTATGATGCAGATCACTGAAAAGAAAATGCTTGGTGATTTGGAGCTTGCAAGCAAAATAAAGATATATAAAATGGCAACGGACGAAAAACTTAATCCTATGGAGGCTATTGTGAAATCAAGTGAAAAGGAAAGTCTTTATGAAGCACTTGATATTGCATATGCATGGCTTTCAAGAGCATAAAAACAGGCTGCTGTACCAAAAGAGGTGCAGCAGCCTTGATTTTTTGAGTTATATGTATTTATCGGAAAATTCCTTAACTTTAGCCCAGTATGCATCGGTGTCAACAAAGCTTGATTGCAGATGGCCGGCGTTTTCGACGATGAAAAGCTCTTTTTCACCGGCAGCCGCATCGTAAAGAGTGTGCACCATTTGGGTTGGGACAAAGTTGTCATTGTCACCGTGAATGAAAAGTATTGGAAGAGATGACTTTTGCAAAGCCTTTACGGCACTTGCTTCACGAAAACCGTAGCCGTAAACTATTTTGCAGTAGAGTGAAGCTATGTCGATAAGAGGGTGTACGGGAAGCGAAAGCTTGGTATTCATTATGCATCTGAATATATCATATACCGAGGTGTAGCCGCAGTCCTCAATGATAAGCTTTACATTGCTCGGAAGTGATTCTCCGGCAGCCATCATAACCTCGGCAGCACCCATGGAAATTCCGTAAAGCAGAATATGTGCCTGGGGATCACGTGCGGTTATAAAATTTATGTATCCTTTGAGGTCGTTTCTTTCCAGCCAGCCCATTCCTATGCAACGACCGTGTGTGCCGCCGGAAATACGTCCGTCGACCGCAAGAACATTGTATCCCATTTTGTGAAAGTGTGATGCCTCATATCCGACATCTGCCGCACAATCACGATATCCGTGACAGAGAATGGCGTATTTTTTAGATGGCTCGTCCGTTTGTAATAAAAGTGCATGGACCTTGATACCATCGTTTGTGAGAAGATTTACATCCTCAGCATTGTCTGTGAACCATTCGCTGTAATTTCGGCGTATGGTTTGTACCAGATCAGCAAATTTTTTCTGATCGGGGGAAAGAATGTCGTTTTCTGCAAAGCCACCGCTCACATTGAATACTCTTTTTCCGTTTCCTATTGCGTAATTACAGAAGAGTTTGGATATAGCGGCAGTTACGGCGGTTATGGCTGCTGCGGCAATTAAAATTTTAGTGTATAGCCTCATGTTGATACCTCTTTTCTTACGGGAACGCAAGTGCGTTCGGTCATGGGAAGGATATTTCCAAAGAAATAGTCTTGTTTATATAACTTAGGCAAGATGTCCCCCGTCTCTGAGGCGGCGGGTTCCATATTCAGTTTCAG
>CASFZT010000085.1 GCA_949299215.1 uncultured Ruminococcus sp. | reverse complement strand
AAATCTTGCCTAAGTTATTAATACATACCGCCCATACCGCCTGCAGGCATTGCAGGAGCAGGATTTTCTTCCTTAATATCGGCAACAAGGCTCTCTGTTGTAAGAACCATAGCTGCAACGGAAGCTGCATTCTGGAGTGCGGAACGTGTAACCTTTGTCGGATCTACAATACCTGACGGGATCATCTCGCCGTAAGTTTCGTTGTATGCGTCAAAGCCATAGCCAACCTTTCTTGAACGAACGATCTTGTCAAGAATTACGCTGCCCTCAAGACCTGCATTTGCAGCGATCTGGCGTACAGGCTCTTCAAGTGCTTTGAGAACGATAGCCGCACCGGTCTTTTCATCGCCTGTAAGTGATGCCGTAAGCTTTGCAACAGCAGGCATTGCGTTGATAAATGCCGTGCCGCCGCCCGCAACGATACCCTCTTCAACAGCAGCCTTTGTAGCGGAGAGAGCATCCTCGATACGGAGCTTCTTTTCTTTCATTTCAACTTCCGTAGCAGCGCCGACCTTGATTACAGCAACACCGCCGGAGAGCTTAGCAAGACGTTCCTGGAGCTTTTCTCTGTCAAAATCGGATGTTGTAGCTTCGATCTGGGACTTGATCTGATTGATTCTGTCCTTGATATCCTGCTTCTGACCTGCGCCGTCAACGATAATCGTATTTTCCTTAGTGATCTTTACCTGCTTTGCACGGCCGAGCTGTTCGATCTGTGTATCGGAAAGCTCAAGACCGATCTCGGAAGAAATTACCTGACCGCCTGTAAGAATAGCGATATCCTGGAGCATTTCCTTACGTCTGTCACCAAAGCCGGGAGCCTTGACTGCAACGCAGGTAAATGTGCCTCTGAGCTTATTTACGATAAGTGTAGAAAGAGCCTCGCCCTCAATATCCTCTGCAATGATAACAAGCTTCTTGCCTGTCTTTACGATCTGCTCAAGGAGGGGAAGAATTTCCTGGATAACGGAGATCTTCTTATCTGTGATAAGGATATAAGCGTCATCAATAACAGCTTCCATCTTATCGGTATCCGTTACCATATAAGGTGTGATATATCCTCTGTCAAACTGCATACCCTCAACAACTTCGGAGTATGTTTCTGCGGTCTTGGATTCTTCAATTGTAATAACGCCGTCTGCAGTTACCTTTTCCATAGCCTCTGCAATAAGCTTGCCTACGTCTTCATCGGCAGCGGAGTTTGCAGCAACGCTTGCGATATCATCGGAACCGGATATCTGTACTGAATTAGCCTTGATAGCGTTAACGGCAGCGTCAACAGCCTTAGCCATACCCTTCTTTACGATCATGGGGTTAGCGCCTGCTGCAATATTCTTCATACCCTCTCTGATAAGAGCCTGTGCAAGAAGAGTAGCTGTTGTTGTACCGTCGCCTGCTGCATCATTTGTCTTTGTAGCAACTTCCTTTACAAGCTGTGCGCCCATATTTTCAAAAGCGTCGTCAAGCTCAATTTCCTTTGCAATCGTAACGCCATCGTTTGTGATAAGGGGAGCGCCGAACTTCTTGTCGAGAACAACGTTTCTTCCCTTAGGACCGAGAGTAATTTTTACTGTATCCGCAAGCTTGTCAATACCCGACTGAAGAGCTTTTCTTGCTTCTTCACCGTAAATAATATCTTTTGCCATATCAATCATTCTCCTTAACTATAATTTCAAAATAAGATGTATGCTATATTATTCAACAACAGCGAGAATATCGCCCTGACGGATAATTGTATATTCTTCGCCGTCGATCTTTACCTCTGTGCCGCTGTATTTGGAAATAAGAACCTTCTGTCCTTTTTTCACTATCATCTGTACTTCCTTGCCGTCCACAAGTCCGCCGGGACCTACCTCAACGATCTCTGCTATCTGCGGCTTTTCCTTAGCCGAACCTGCAAGTATTATACCGCTTTTTGTAGTTTCCTCAGCCTCTGTCATTTTAATTACAACTCTGTCTGCAAGTGGTTTGATTGTCATAGAAATTACTCCTTCCTTAATATAAAAAATTAATTAGCACTTCACATGTTTATTTGTTAGCACTCATTATCTTTGAGTGCTAAATACTATTTTACCAACATTACCTGAAAAATCAAGTCTTTTCACGTAATTTTCTTAAAAATTAGCGATATGCACAAATAATATATATGTATGTATATCAATATATAGGCGTATTGTACAACCAAAATTTTCTTCATTACTCTCCATTACAAAGAATCAGCCGCCCGAATATTGGCAGAGTATCTTCCGCCATACCGAACGGCTGTATTATTTTAATATATCTGTCACTCTGCTTCGTGAGGTTCCTGCACATCATCCGTATCCAACGCTGGTGAAGTATAAGTATATGACGGCGCAGAAGCGGATGTGTCATCGCTCCGGTCTAAATCCTCAAGGATAGACGAAATGTCTATCATATATGAACCGCCCTCGCCCGACGCAACGGCAGGCAGTTTGCCGTCCCACTTTTCAATATAATTCATAAGCAGTATTTCCGGAGTTATCTGCTCGGATTTAAGACGGTATGCCTCTGCTTCAGCCTCAGCAGCAGCAATGGTCTGTTCAGCCTCTACCTTTATACGCTGAAGATCCTGTTCTGCCTTAAGAGCGTTCTGCTGAGCGGTCTGCTTTGCTTCAATAGCTGCATTATATTCTGCTGTGAAGTCAAATGAAATAATATTGAATATCTGAATATCAATACCATAATCGGTGATCTTTTCCTTAAGCTGCTCGCTCATAAGATCACTTACCTTTTGTCTGTTTGTGATAAGCTCCTCAGCGGTAAACTGCGCCGTAACGGCTTTTACACATTCATGTATGGCAGGGATTATGATTATCGACTCATAATCCATACCGATATTCTTATAGACAGAGGAAGAATATGAATTCATTATCTTATAATTCACAGCAATAGTAGAACTTACAGTCTGTAAATCCTTTGAAGCAGAGGAACAGTCCGCCTCTGCTTTCTGAACTCTGTTATCCATAAGCACTATCTTCTGAACAAATGGTATCTTCATATGAAGCCCCTCGGACAAAACCTCATCTGAAACCTTTCCGAACGTAGTCACTACACCCGAGTGACCGGATTTTACGGTAGTGAATGAATTGAGTATCAAAATCACTGCTACCAATATTACAACTGCGGCAATAACGATATTCCTTATCTTATTGCCGCCAACATTAACAACCTTAGCGTTATTATCCATCGTCATTTTCCTTTACATTTCTTTGAGTGTATCCGTGTCCATGTTTGCGTCGGGAGCCTCGTTGATTTCATTAAGAGTATAGTCAAAATCGTCCGCATCACCCTCCGGGTACAAAAAGCTTACATCGTCGTCATCATCACCGCAGCATACAAGGCAATCCTCACATTCATTTTTGCAGCTTTTTACAAGAGCGATAATCGCTACTGCAAGAGCCGCACAGGAAATTACAAGGCTTATAACGAAAAATGTTATTATCATAGCCTTGGTACGCTTAGGATTGAGCTTGGCAAGCTTATCCTTTACCTCGTCAAATTTCTCTTTTGCGTCGTCTACCGCATTCTTAGCAGCAAGTACCGTACTTAAAATCATTTTAATACATCCTTTCATTAATAAATTTCAGAGTCTGCCGCATCCTGCACGCACAGTCTCTTATTATTTGTCCTCAAGCGCCTTAAGAGCCTTTACCTCTTCACGGTCAAGCTTTATCTTGCCGTCACGTATTACAGTCACCTCCGACTTGTCAAAGGTAACCGCAGGCTCTTCCGATTTTTCCGGCTTTACCTTAAGCTTGCCGGTAAGCAGATTCACCTCTTCAACATATCCCTTGAACTTTTCTGTGCTAACATATGCACCGACCTTAGGAGTGGTTTTCAGAAGCTCCTCATAAGCGTCCTGCTCATATTTAAGGCAGCACATAAGTCTGCCGCAGGTACCGGATATCTTTGTGGGATTAAGTGACAGGCCCTGTTCCTTTGCCATCTTTATCGAAACAGGCTGGAACTCTCCCATAAAATCCTTGCAGCAGAACGGTCTGCCGCATATTCCAAGACCGCCGAGAATTTTCGCCTCATCGCGCACACCTATCTGTCTTAATTCAATCCTTGTTCTGAAAACGGAAGCTAAGTCTTTTACAAGGTCGCGGAAATCGACTCTTGTTTCCGCAGTAAAATAAAACAGCAGCTTATTGTTGTCAAAGGTACATTCAACATCCACAAGCTTCATATCCAGCTTATGTGCAAGAATTTTTTCCTGGCATATCTTAAATGCCTTTTCTTCCTTTATCTTATTCTGCTTTACGGTCTCACGGTCAGCGTCTGTTGCGACCCTGATAATTGATTTAAGAGGCGGTATTATCTTTGTATCCTCTACCATACGATTTGCGGTGACGACCTCGCCGCATTCCACGCCTCTTACAGTTTCAACTATAACAAACTCACCCTCATTTACTTTTTTCCCTGACGGAGAAAAGTAATACACCTTTCCCGCACTTTTAAATCGGACTCCGATTATTTCGGTCATTTATATATCTTCCTTTCAGAAAATCCCTGTCAGCCTGTAACTGCGCCGCTCAAAGCAGCCGCAGCCACCACGGGATTTACGTTTGCACTGCATTGTTCCATTGTTCTGTTCAGACATTCATGTATATGCTGAGCCCGTCTGAACGAAATTTTTTCCGCAAGCTGATATGCACCGTTTCTTGAACAGCCTATCAGCACGGCGTTTTCCCTGTCGACCTTTATCACGCATGAATCTCGCACGACCTTATCCACAAGAGAAAGCACACTTTTTATTCTGTCTCTTTTGTCGCCTATATCAAAAATTGCCTTGTTTACATCATACTCGTTTTCATCGGCAATGGCGTATATTATCCTCCTGCAAAGCTCCGCTTCCTCTGCGGCAGCTCCGTTTTCAAGATACTCGGTACATTTCCCGATATTGCCGTGATATGCTTCAACGGCGTTTTGTATGTCCTCCGGAGCGTATTTTCCTGAAAGTGCCTCTGAACACTCCGCTTCTGTCGGCTCGGGCACACCGAAAGTTATCACTCTTGAAAGTATAGTCGGCAGAAACACGCTCTTATCCGGTGCCGTAAATACGAAATACACCGGCTCGGGAGGCTCTTCAATAAGCTTAAGCATAAGGTTCTGCGTACTTTCCTCAAAGTTTTCGCAGTCCTCAAAAATATACACCTTTACATTGCAGTCATTCGGCTTGACATATGCGTCCGAAAGCAGTTTTCTCACGGTATCTCTTGCATATATCTGTTTTATGCCGCTGCGCTGAGGTCTTATGACATCGGGATGTATCTTCTCGTCTATATGGCGGCACTGTCTGCAAACACCGCATGGCTTTCCGTCAATGGGTACATCACACATAAGCGTTTTTGCGATATATTGGGCAAGTGTTTTTTTGCCCACGCCCTTTTCGCCCGTAAGCAAAAAGCCGTGTGACATTCTGTTATTGAGTTTCATTGAAGAAACCGCATCGATCACATTATCCTTTGAATATAATATCATACTTTTTCAAACCGTTCAACATCCGTCACAAAAATAGTAGCGCCGCCTACGGAAACCTCAACGGGAAATGTAGCCGTCTGCATTTCCATCGTGCCGATATTTGTTGCATTTGCATACTGCTTACGGCGTCTGGAGCATTTCTTTATAATTTCAATAGCTTCCTCCACCCTTTCATTTTCAGTACAGAGCATGAAAGTAGTATTTCCCGACATGAGAAATCCACCGGTAGACGCAAGCTTTGTAACGGAAAAACCGCCTTTTGTCAGCTCGGAAGAAACCATATGGCTGTCATCATTGTTAACAATAGCATATATAAGCTTCATAGTCCAAAACCTCACTTTAAAAATATTCCAATCTTATTTTAACACATTTACTTCCGAAATGCTATACATTTTTAAAATTTTTATTGAATTTTCGTCAAAGACCTCTCCGCCTGCCGCCACAGGCACACAGGGAGGACATACGGTACTTGCTTTTGCGCATATTCTGCCAAGACAATTGTCCGTCAAAACACGCTCGTCGGGTAAAAAATACGCTTCTCTCGGAGTCATTGCCTTAATCGGCGGTTTCAGCTCAAAAAGCGGCGGCTTTATATATATTCTCGGCATGGGTATACTCATAAATGCATTTTCCACACGTTCATAGTCCCCATCGGGTGTAGCAGCCGAAAACATCAGCATTACATGAGTAATATCCGCATACTCGGCTTCGACGCCATTTTCACACAGACATTCCGCAAGCTCAAAGCCTGTTTTTCCGGACGGACAGGCATATACTGTAAGCTTTAACGGCTCGGAACCACAGATATGATATCCTGCCGCTCCAAGCTTATCTTTAAGCATACGCACATTATTCACCGCACGGCTTAAATCGCTTTTAAAATCCCCGTCAAGATATGCATTGCACAGATCAAGCGACTGCAATATAAGGTAAGACGGACTTGAGCTTCCGAAAAGAGACATTGCTTCTTTTATTCCATCTATATATTTTTCATTGCCGCAGTGCAAATATGCGCCTCCCGTAAGCACGGGCAGAGTCTTATGCGCAGAATCGCAGCAGATATCCGCACCGAGAGCAATCGGGTGCAATGAGTTTTCAAGAAAAGCGAGATGCGCACCGTGAGCATTATCCACGACAAGAGGAGTATCATATTTATGGCACACCTGCGCTATCGCTGCAATATCCGCAATATTTCCGAGATAATCGGGTGATGTTATATAAACACAGTCAAGCCTGCCACCGCATTTAAGTACATCTTCAACAGCCTCTGCGGTTATCTTTCCGCCTATCACAGAACCGTTGTCAAATTTGGGATATATCCACTCGACATCGATTCCAAGCAGTATACAGCCGTTCAGGAACGCCTTATGTGAATTTCTTGCGGCTGCCGCTCTGCCGCCCTTTCCACATACTGCCGCAAGCATTGCCTGTATACAAAGGGTAGAACCTCCTGCGGAATAAAAAGTACTCTGCGTACCAAAAAGCCGTGCGGCGTTTTTTTCGCTTTCCGCAATAATACCATCCGCTTCAAAAAGGGAATCCGCACCCTTTATTTCGGTTATGTCATAAGGATAGACCGCTGATATCCTGTCGCCTCGTACAATGCCCTTATGCCCCGGCATATGTGCTCTTACAGCTTTCTTTTCCGCAT
>CASFZT010000084.1 GCA_949299215.1 uncultured Ruminococcus sp. | reverse complement strand
TTTTTAATAAACAATTAGAAAAACAATATAATGATATGCCGGATGCTTTTAAAAACATTTTTAGTTGTGATGAGCATGGCAATGCGTATGTCATTCGAGATCCTAAAAAGGTTAACGAGTCAATGGCAGAATTTTTTAGAAAAAATAAATAGTTCAGTAAATTAGTGTTTGCGGAGGAGATACAATGCTTGAAAAGATACCATCTTAATCAACTTTAACGGAATTGCTCGGACAACCGTTGTCTGAAGTTTGGCAGAAGCTGTGTGCGGCTGTTGAAGAAAAATACGATATGGAAAAAGCTAAAAAGTCGAGCCATACGCACGCTGGGAATTTGATATGGAAAACGGCAATATGTCAGGTCATTGGGTTGGTGTTTTTACGGATAGAGGGAATGAAACAGAGATAGATTTCACAGAGTTCGTGAAATCAAAAAAGTGGTTTATGAAACCTTTTGTAAAGTCGTATCTGAGAAAACAGCAAACACAGTTTGTTGCAGATATGATGAAAAACTTTTCTTAAAAAACTCATACATAGAAAGGCGGTTTCTTATGAAGAAGTATGAATATATGACAGTTGATTTAAACGCAGAGCTATCTTTTAATGTTCATATTAAGCTGGAACGGTATATTGAAAAGCTTAATGGATACGGGAAACAGGGCTGGCGTTTGATTTCCGGAACTGATGACTGGAAGTATTCCATCTTTGAGCGTGAAATTGATGATGAAAAATAAGAAATGAGAGAAATATAACCTATGAAGGATAAAGAAATGATTGGATACTGTGGACTGGACTGCGAAAAATGCGACGCATACATAGCGACCGTCAATGACGATCAGGCTCTGCGTGAGAAAACAGCCAAGCTGTGGGCAGAGCTGAATAACGCCCCTATTCTGCCTGAACATATTAACTGTGAGGGCTGCCGCAAAAACGGGGCGAAGACGGTATTTTGCGAGCATATATGCGAAATCCGCAAATGCGCTTTGAAAAAGGGTGTTACTACTTGCGGTGATTGTTCGGAATTAGAAGTCTGCCCGACTGTTGGGGCGATTCTTTCAAATAATCCGTCTGCTGTGGAAAATTTGAAAGGATAAAATATAGAGTTTAACAAATTGGAATTTGGAGATATGGTTATGTATGAAATTAGCGAAGCGTTCCATAATCAATATGCGCATATGTATGATAAATTTGTAAGAATTTACTTGAAAGATGGTTCTATGCGTATTGGCTTATTCAACGATGAATTTTATGAGGATACCTCTATTTTAATTAGTTGCGAAGTGATTAAAATTACGGATATTGAAAAAATGGAATTATTTGAAGAACAACCTTGAAGTTATGGAGGTAACAGCTTATGAAATGGTATAATGACATGACTGAACAAGAAAAACGAAGTTTTCAAAAAGTAATTTCTGTATGTGTAGTAGGTGCGATTTTAATTCTACTTATTCCTATGGTTTGGCATTTTATTTTATAAGTAAGAGATAAATCCCAGTATGTTGAGAGGTAATTGAAATGAAAAAATTATTTATAATCACAGTAGTTTTATTAGTTTCTGTATTTTCCCTAACAGCGTGTAGTTCAAAGAGTGTGCAAGACCGTATTTCAAAAGAAATAGGTATTGATGTATCAACGGGAAAAGAGGTTTCAAATTACGATACTCATAGTGGAAATGGTGATGGAACTTCCTGTATCGTTCTTAGTTTTGACGATGATACGGTTTTAGAGAAAATTAAAAACAATTCAGAGTGGGAAGCATTTCCTATTAACGAAACAATACAAACATTGGTTTATGGAATATCAGATGAAACAAGCTCAGTTGGACCTTTTTTGAACGATAACAAAGGAAATCCGCTTGTACCAGAAATTCAAAACGGTTATTATATCTTGGTTGACCGTCAAGTAGATAAAGATAAGGCAACAGGTGCAGATATTTTGCATAGATATTCTTTTAATTTCACTTTGTGTTTGTACGATACAGATACCGATACTTTGTATTTTTGCAAACTTGATACATAATATAATTTCCCAGACAAATCCTAATTTACGTAGGTAAAGTTATGAAAATTGCAAAAATCCTACTATCTATAATAACAATCCTTTTTGCTGTATTAGGCTTAATAAAAGTTCTTCCATTTGACATAGCAAATCCTATTATGCTTACATCTCTTGCTACTCTTTTGCTGTTAAGAAGTGTAGAATATAAAAACAGCAGAGAAAAAAGTGGTTTTGTGCTTACCTGTTTGACCGCAGTTTTTGTCTATGTTGTCGTGATTTATAATGTATTTATAGGATAAAGGAACTTACGAATTTATTCAAAAAGTGTTTTTCGACAGTCAGCAATACAGGCTATGAATACATTATGATTGTCAATCTAAATTCTATTTGCAAAATGGAGGAAGAAAATGGCTTTTGATTTTAAGAAAGAGTATAAGGAATTTTATATGCCGAAGAACAAGCCCGGTATTATAGATATTCCGAAAATGAACTATATCGCAGTCCGTGGCAAAGGCAATCCCAATGAGGAAAACGGGGAGTATAAAAACACAATTGGCTTGCTGTACGGCATTGCCTTTACCATAAAGATGAGCTACAAGGGAACTCATAAGATCGAGGGCTTCTTTGAATATGTTGTGCCGCCCCTTGAGGGGCTTTGGTGGCAGGAAAACACGGAAGGGCTTGATTATAGCAGGAAAGAGGATCTGCGCTTTATCTCTATGATCCGTCTGCCGGATTTTGTGACCAAGGAAGATTTTGAGTGGGCAGTGGAAGAAGCAACGAAAAAGAAAAAGCAGGATTTTTCCAAAGCCCAGTTTTTCCCTTATGACGAGGGACTGTGCGTTCAGTGTATGCACATAGGCTCCTATGATGATGAACCTGCCACCGTTGATTTAATGCACGATTATATAAAAGAAAACGGGTATGAGTTGGATATTACAGACACAAGATACCATCACGAAATCTATTTAAGCGATCCTAGAAAATGTGATGTGAACAAGCTGAAAACGGTTGTGCGTCACCCGATTCGGAAAGCTGAGTAATGGGAGGATATCATGCCGAAAGAAGTAAATCCCAAAGATACTACACGAGCTGTGGCGTATGAGCTTTGGATGAAAGCGCCAAATCCGATGGTGACTTTTTTCAAAACCTTTGATGTGACAAATCTGATAAAGGTGAGCAGAAAAAGAAATCTGAAATTCAATATGCTGCTCGATTACTGTATCGGCAGAGCCGCTGTGAATGTAAAAGAGTTTTACATACTTCCGGTGGGCGATAAGCTTATCCGATATGATACGATAGCGGTCAATACCATCGTGAAAAACAAAGAGGGCGAGGTCAGCTCCTGCGACCTTTCCTATGTTGCCGAGCTAAGTCAATTCAACGAGGAGTACCTGAAATACACAGCTGAGGTTGCCGCAAGCTGTCAGGACAGGGACTTATCCGAAAACAGTATGGTGATCGGCACATCTGCTATCATAGATACGGAAATCGACGGAGCCGTTGGTATGAACAGCGGCATATTCAATAATCCGTTTATTATTTGGGGCAGATATAAAAAGAAATGGTTTCGGTATTATCTGACGCTCTCTTTTCAGTTCCATCATACGCAGATGGACGGCGCACACGCAGGCGCATTTTTGAAAAATTTACAAAATGAGATAAATAAGTTACTAAAATGAAAATAAAACGAAATAATAATTATTGCAGAAGTTTCAAACCGCGAGCAGAAATTTGCTTTATTTTTATTAGTGTTGGGATATGATATTTTTTAGTAAAGACGGTTAGACGGCATTTTTTACGTAATATTTATCTTTGTGCGGAATTTACGTGCTCTCGGTTGATTATATTGATGATTTATATGAATTTTTGTTTTTCTGAAGTTCAGATATGCCGTTTTAATTCCCGGTTACTGTTCTTTTATAACGCGATGATATTGGCTGAGCAGAAAAAATGTAATATAAAAAAATGTAATATAAAGGAATA
Source organism: uncultured Ruminococcus sp. (assembly GCA_949299215.1). GTDB lineage: Bacteria > Bacillota > Clostridia > Oscillospirales > Ruminococcaceae > UMGS363. The sequence continues at coordinate 3,423 of CASFZT010000084.1, read as the reverse complement.
TAACTTGAAACATGACAAAATAAACTTTCATATATGGTATTGTTGTCATAAAAGTATAATTTTTAACCTGCCAAAACTGTAAAAAAGAGGTAAGCAAATAAATGGAACGACACATTGCCCAAATAAGCGAAGAACATATACTCGCCTGCCTTTCTTCGGCTCCTTCAAATGCAAAAATCATAAAAACAGCGGCGCAGATGGCAAAAGCATTTGGCGGCAAATTCACGGCAATCTATGTTAATACTCCGGAATCAGACAGAATAAGCCGTAAAAACCGTGAGAGGTTGCAGAACAATATAAAGCTTGCCATGAATATGGGCGCGGAAATAGCAACGGTTTACGGCGAAGATATAGCGCAACAAATTATAGAATTTGCCAGGCTCTCTAAGATTACAAAAATTGTTCTCGGCAGGAGCAGGGTTTTAAACATCGGATTTTTTTGCAGACGTACGTTTGTAGATAAAATTATTAAAGCCGTACCGAAACTTGACGTATATATTATTCCCGATACCGAAACAAAGAGATCCTATCGTTTTTACGGAGCGTTTTCCGCGTCACATATACCGTCTGTAAAACAGATATTCTGGACGATATTTATCCTGCTTTTATCAACGGCATTGGGATATGCTTTTCATATGCTTGACTTCGCAGGCGCCAACTCAATTCCCGTTTATATGCTGGGAGTTTTGATAACAGCGCTTATAACTAAAAATAATATATGCAGCGCAATATTTTCTTTTATAAGTGTATTTTTGTTTGATTGGATTTTTACCGAACCAATGCTTTCGATTATTCCTCTTGATTTAGGAAATATCATAACGTTTATCATTATGCTGACCGTATCACTTATAATGGGAACGCTTGCAAATAAACTTGCGACAAGCGCAAAACTTTCGGCAAATGCTGCGTACAGAACCAATATCATGTTAGAAACCATTCAGCTTTTACAAAACACCGACAGTGAAGATGCTGTGATAAGCACAACGGTTCATCAGTTGGGGAAGCTCCTTTCACGCAATATTGTTGTGTATCCCATACGCAACAATGCACTCGGAAAACCACAGGTTTTTCCTGCGGAGCATGGCGGTGATCCGGAAATGCTTCTGACAGACTGTGAAATAAATGTTGCAAATTGGGTATATGAAAACGGCAAGCGAGCGGGAGCCGGAACCGACCGGATGAATAATGCACACGGCATATATTTTTCAGTCGGGACGAATGACACGGTATTTTTCGTTGTCGGAATCGAAGCGGGAAGCAAGACAATCGAATATTTTGAGAGCAGTATTTTGTTATCAATATTGGGAGAATCCGCTCTGGCTATCGAAAATCTTCGAAATGCCAAAGAAAAGGAACAGATATCTTTGCTTGCAAAGAATGAAAAACTCCGTGCAAACTTACTGCGCGCCATATCGCATGATCTTCGTACCCCGCTGACATCTATATCGGGCAACGCTGAAAATTTGCTTGCAAATTTCGACAATATAGATTCAGAAACCCGCCGCAGGATTTTGGCCGATCTTAAAAATGATGCAGAATGGCTGATATCTCTCGTGGAAAATTTGCTGTCTGTTTCTCGTATAAGCGAAGGGCGTATGAACATCAATATGTCGGCGCAGCTTGTAGACGAAGTTATTGCGGAAGCTCTTCATCATATAGACAGCAAAGCCAAGGAGCACCGCATAGTTACCGATATCGAACAGGAATTTATGCTTGCAAAAATGGATGCTCGTTTGATATCGCAAGTCATTATCAACCTTGTAGATAATGCGGTTAAATACACTCCACGTGGGTCTCTTATAATGATTTCCGCAAAGAATGAAGGAAATAATATAAAAATCAGTGTTGCCGATGACGGACCCGGAATTCCGGACGATCAGAAAAAAGAAGTATTTTCAATGTTCTTTACCGGAAATAACAGGGTAGTGGACTGCAGAAGAAGTCTCGGACTCGGGCTTCCTCTTTGCGAATCCATTGTGAACGCTCACGGCGGCAAACTCGTGCTTATGGACAATCAACCTCATGGATGTATATTCACATTTACACTTGAAAAGAGCGAGGTGAATTTCGGTGAACAATAAACCTCTTATTTTGATCGTTGAGGATGACGTACCTGTTAGAAATCTTATGACGGTCACATTAAAATCCAATGATTATAAATTCATAACTGCGCGGAACGGCGCCGCGGCTATAATGGAAACGTCATCACATAATCCGGATATCGTTCTGCTTGATCTGGGACTTCCGGATATGGACGGAGTTGAAGTGATCAAAAAAATTCGTACTTGGTCAAACATGCCTATTATTGTCATAAGCGCAAGAACTGAGGATAAAGACAAGATTGAAGCTCTCGATGCAGGTGCGGATGATTATATTACAAAACCGTTTTCTGTGGAAGAACTTCTGGCAAGACTGCGTGTGACGCAACGCAGGCTGTCTGTAATGCAGGCAGGCGTCCAATCACCCGTATTCCAAAACGGAAAGCTTTCGGTAGATTATGCGGCGGGATGCGCCTATCTTGACGGAGAAGAATTGCACCTTACACCTATTGAATATAAACTCATTTGTCTGCTTGCTCAAAACGTCGGAAAGGTATTAACCCATACTTTTATTACAGAAAAAATTTGGGGAAGCAGCATGGAAAATGATGTGGCCTCACTTCGTGTATTTATGGCTACATTACGCAAAAAATTGGAAACGGGCGGCAAAACACAGTATATTCAAACACATATAGGAATAGGGTATCGTATGTTGAAAGTTGAATAAATTTCATAACGGAGTTTTATTGTGTAAGGTGCGCTTTAAATAAAAGCGTACCTTTATACAATCTTAATGTTGTACAAATTGATTTAAGACAGTCTTTACGAAAAAAGCAGTCTCCGGCAGGTTCCGGGAGACTGCTTCTGGCTTTCCGCAAGGATCAGGAAATCAACGGTCAACACGTGCGCCGCCGCCCTTGACGAGCTTCTCGACCTCTTCCAGACGCGCCATCGAGGTGTCGCCGGGGGTCGTCATCGCGAGTGCTCCGTGCGCCGCGCCGTATTCGACGGCAAGCGCGGGATCGCCTTTGACCATCAGTCCGTAGATCAGACCGGAAGCGAAACTGTCGCCGCCGCCGACCCGGTCGAAAATTTCAAGACCGTCGCGCTGTGTCGCCTTGTAGAACTGCCCGCCCTGCCAGACGATCGCGCTCCAGTCGTTGACGGTCGCGGTCTTCACCTGACGCAGCGTCGTGGCGACCGCCTGGAAGTTCGGATACGCCCTGACGACTTTTTCGATCATCTTCTTGAAGCTCTCAGTATTGAGCTTGCTGAGATTCGCGTCGGTCCCCTCGACTTCGAATCCGAGACAGGCGGTGAAATCCTCCTCGTTTCCGATCATCACGTCAACGTACTTGGCGATCTCCTTGTTGACCTCCTGCGC
>CASFZT010000083.1 GCA_949299215.1 uncultured Ruminococcus sp. | reverse complement strand
CGGCGGGTTCCATATTCAGTTTCAGTTGGGGTTCAATCCCCAACTGAAACTTCATCGCAGCTTCGCTGCGGCTTGCCACGTTGAATGACGGGGCAAGCCGCTTATTGAATTATCGTCCAATCCTTCATTCTGCTGACCGGCTTTATAAAATTTTGTGAAAAAATTGTGCATAATTATAGGGTAAATTACTGGACAAATAAAGTCAAATGTGTTATAATGTACTAAATATATAATGCACAAAATTATGCGGAGGGTATTATATGCTTGATTTTAATACAAAAAAACAACTGCTCAAAAAGCTGTCATATCACGCCGATAAAAATTTCCTACTCTTTATCCCATGTAAAATTGCGGCGGGATTCATAAAATTATTCTACTTTATCGCCTGTCATATTGATATTGCACTTTCGGACAAGGACGGAAATTTCCTCGGAATAAAAAGAAACCGTGACAAGACCCATGTCAAGCAAGGCAAAAAGGACGATATCGTCTATGTGAAAAAGCCTTTCTTCGGCAGATTGGTTTCGGCTGTACTTTGTTTAGCCTTTACCTTCACATTCATACCGGCATTTGACATTGCTTCATTTGCGGCGGATATTGAGGAAGACGAAATAATTGGCACTTCACATCCACACTACAATGCTTTCAAGCTTGATCTTGCAACCAATCTTTATTACAACTCCACATATTCGGATTCAAACATACCATCCCCTACCATTGAGGAGTATGCTTGTATCCAGGGTTACGGCGCATACAAGATCGGCTGGAAAAACAACGATACGTATGCTTCAAAGATTGCTGTGTCCTACAAAGGAGCCACTTCAACTCAAACTCCGAAAAAAGAATATAAAACATCCGTTACCGAAACTATTATATACGACCTGGTAACCACACAGTCATACACATTTTACGTTGAGGCTGTTCGTGAACTCAATCTGTATGAGCTTATAACCGTTGACAAAGACAATAATCCACTCGATCCGTCGGATTACTACTACGAAAAGACAAGCAGAAAATATACGACATACAGTGATCCTGCGGAATATGGTCCTGCTACGGCAGACAAGCTTCTCAGAGCGCCTACATTCTCTCTTGAATACAAGTCAACCTCGGACGATCCTTCCGATGATTCGGCAGAACGTGCAACCATCACCATAGATCAGCCGGACGTTTCCGGTCTGCCGGAAGATGAGATCCCTAACGGTTTCATCATTTACAGAAGCAACTATGACAAAAATCCAACCAAATATGACTATGTTGCTACTGTAGCTTATAACCCGACTGCCACATCATACACGCATACCGACACAACAAAGCTTGATTTTACAACGCTTTACACATACAAGGTAATTGCTTACCGAGATGTTTTCAACAAGGGTGCATTCTCAAAATCTTCAAAGCTTGAAGATTATGTACCAAGTGAATTTAACACGGTGGATGTTCTCACAACTACCGAAAAACCTTCTAACTTCAAGGCCAAACCTACCGAAACAACGATCAATCTTACTTGGAGTAAGGTTGCACGTGCTTCCGGCTATTATCTTTACAGAAATACCGTGGATGATTTCAGTACGGCAGAGCAGCTTATCAGATACAGTGAAAACACAACATCCTACATTGATGATGCTGCCGACAACAAAACGGTATACTACTACTACCTTGTTGCTTACAGAGTTGTGAACGAAGGCGGTGAAGAGCACCGAAGCCTTCCTGCACAGATATCTGCAAGCCTTAACACCACAATTTCCAATCCTCTCGGATTTTACGGTGAACCGGACGATGGTAAAATAACGCTTTCATGGTCCTGCAGCGATTCAAAGGTCGCAGGCTTTGAGCTTGAAATAAAACAGCTTACCGACAAAAACGGCAATCCCGTCACGGACGAAGACGGCAATCCTATCCCGGAGGACGACATCACTCCTACCGTTATATACCTTGACAAATCTCCTATGGAATATGAACACATTGGTCTTCATAACGGTGAAACATATATTTACAGAATCAGAGCGTTTAAAATAATAAACGGTGTACGTGAACCCGTCAGCGACTGGGTATCCTCCGACAAAATTGTTGTAGGTGTGCGTTTCCCTGCTCCTCAGGACGTTGTTGTAACGCCAAGCGACGGTGAAATGGAGATTGAATGGTCGTCAGTCAAAACTGCCGACGGTTACTACCTCTACATAACCAAAAACAACAGCGATGGCACTACCACCGAATATGAAAGAAAAGACGTCAGCGGCACTTCATATATACACAAAAATCTTCACAACGGTGACAGCTTCACATACTATGTTGTTGCATACAAGGAAATAAATGGTGCCGAAGTAATTAGCTTGCCTTCCGAAAGCGTTACGGGTATCGTAGGCGTTGAGCTTGCTCCTCCAAATGACATAAGTGCTGTTCCCGGCGACGGTGAAGTAACAATTTCATGGACAGCCGTAAAAGGTGCAAGCTGGTACGTTATCTATGCGACAGGCGGTCCTGCGGGAAGTACCTCTACTATATCAATTAACACACAAAAAACCACATATGTACACATCGGTCTTATAAACGGCGAAAAATGGACATATTACGTAAAGGCATTCAAGCGTGTAAACAACGAGGACGTTTCATCCGATCCGTCAAACAGTGTTTCCGCCGTTGTAGGTATAGTTCTCAACGCTCCGCCCGATATCATTGCTACTCCAAACGAAAATGAGATAGAGCTCTCATGGTCGTCTGTAAATGGTGCAGAAGGATACGTACTTTATGCTTCAGATGGATTCAATAATCTTACATTTGATGTCACAAGGACAAAATATACCCACACCGATATTCTGCCCGGTGTTACATGGCAATATTATGTAAAAGCATTTAAGACAGTAAACGGTGAGAAAGTATACAGCGCACCATCTGCAACGGTTTCGGCTGAGATCGGAAGTTTCATTGCAAAGCCTACCGATTTCACTCTCACTACTGCCGATGCAAGCGCAACTCTAAAATGGACAAAGGTAAACGGTGCCGACGGTTATGTTGTTACCGCATTCAAGAGCGGCGGCTCCTATGAATTTGAGGTTTCCAAAAACACCTACACCCACACAGGGCTGGCTAACGGTGAAGTATGGTACTATTATGTACGTGCATACAAAATCATAAACGGAGAAAAAGTTTACAGCGATCCGACTATCACTCTTTCTACGAAAATCGGCGCCGCACTTGCTTCTCCTACCGATCTTATTGCTACCGCCGGAAACCGTCAGGTCGATCTTAGTTGGTCAAAGGTCGATGATGCCGACGGATACGTTGTTTATCTTTACGATGAGGCCAGCGACAACTTCCTGCCGCTTACTCTCGTATCAAAGACAAAATACTCACACACCGGTCTTAAGAACGGCAAAAAATACACCTACATGGTTGCGGCTTACAAAATGTTAAACGGTGAGCGTGTTTATGGTGACTACTCAATGTCCGTATCCGCTATTCCTACATCCGGCTCCGCTTCCGATATAGACACTACCCTCAACATCAAGGGTACTGCACCTTACGGCATATCTCACAGCGAACTTATTTCTGCGGCTGCCAACCATGATGCATTTGACGAATCCGTTGACTGCTACTTTTCGGTAAATCAGGAGTCCACAAATGCTGTCAAGGAAGTGCTCAGGCACTACGCAAATGGTCTTAAGAGCTTCATAATCTACCCGTTTGACATAAGCACATATCTTGAAGGTACATTGGTTTCCGTTCAGCCTAACGAGGGTTACAGCATCACATTTACAATGCCTATCCCCGACAAGCTTGTTCCTTATCGTGACTACATCACAGTTGTACACATTGACAAGGACGGTACGGAAATTATAAACAATGACGATGATTATGGCATTTTCGTTGATGCTACCGACCTTCAGGTCCTGCCGAGTGCTGTTATAAAGATCAACACATCCTGGTGCATACAGTTTACCACAACAAGCTGTTCGCCTTTCGCACTTGTCATCTACAAGGACATTCTTGATGACGTTTCTTCCGACGCATTCACTGCTGCGGGAACATTCGCAAGCACATTTGATACGGGACTTCTCTTCTTTACATCACTTCCGGATATCATTCCGTCTGAAAAGAAACAAAAATTTGTAGTATCCACCAAGAAATACTACAAAATCAAAAAAACAAGCCGCAGTTAAGCGTCTTGAACAAAAAATTCTCCGTCCGGATATGATTTTCGGGCGGAGTTTTATTACATCTTTTAAAACATATAATATATACGGGGTCATTTTATGATTAAATTTATTATCAAACACACAATTAAAAATTACGATGACACGGAAAACAAAGATGTCCGTGAAAAATACGGCATTTTAGGCGGCATCATGGGTGCGGTCTGCAACGTACTTCTCTTTATCATCAAGCTCTTTATCGGCATTGCCGTAAACAGCATTGCTATCATGTCCGACGCTTTCAATAACCTCTCCGACATGGGAAGCTGTTTCGTTGCCATAATTGGTACAAAAATGGCAAACCGCCGTCCTGACCGTGAACACCCGTTCGGACATGGCAGGATAGAATATATATCCTCTTTAATTGTATCATTTATCATTATGATGGTAGGCTTTGAACTCTTGAAAACCTCTGCCGACAAAATAGTACACCCGGAAGAGCTTTCACTCAATCCAATCATGATAATCATTCTTGTACTGTCCCTCTTCATCAAATTTTATATGTATCTGTCCTATAAATACATCGGCAAAGCCATAAACTCAACCATCATGCACGCAAACGCACGTGACAGCATAAATGACATAATTTCAACGGGTATGGTGATTCTTGCAACAGTCATAGGCTATTTCCTGCCATTTAATATTGACGGATATGTGGGCGTTCTTGTTGCCATATACATCATGTACAGCGGCTTCAATATTGCAAAAGATACTATTGACCTTCTTCTCGGTATGCCGCCCTCTCCCGAGCTTATAGGAAAGCTTGCTGACGAGGTAACATCATCTCCCGAAATATGCGGTATCCACGACCTTATTGTACATGACTACGGTCCGGGCAGAGTTTTTGCCTCCGTTCATGCAGAAGTTCCCGATGACTCGGATTTTGTACATGTACATGAAGTAATTGACTCAATCGAGCGGCGGGTCCTGTCTTCAATGGGAATACAGCTTGTAATTCACATGGACCCCATTTCCGTAAACGACGAACGTGTAGACTCGCTGAAAAAGCTTATCCTTGACACAGCGCTTGAAATTGAGGATTCCTGCGATATACACGATTTCCGCATCACAGACGGCAATGAATGTATAAACGTCATATTTGACATTGTAATATGTGAAAAATACTCACCTGCCGAGCGTGAAAAGATCGTTGCTGAGCTTAAAAAACGCATATCGGAAAAAGACTCTCGCTTAAATCTTGTAGTCACTATTGACGAGGTGTACACATGATCAGCGAAACACGCATAGTTACCATCGGCGGTGTCGGAATCACATACATTCTTACAAGAAAAAAGGTCAAAAACATTAACCTGCGCATAAAACAAGACGGAACGGTATGTGTTTCTGCGCCAAAGTCTGTATCGGTATCATATCTTGACAATTTTGTAAAGTCAAAAGCTCTATTCATACATTCCGCTCTGCAAGAATATAAAAAATTACCCAAAGAGCCTTCTCCGGAACAATTTTATCATAACGGTGACGAATTCAGATATCTCGGCAAGGTCTACACGGTAAAAATAGTTTCATCGGACGGTGCAGGAGACGATATATATATCGAAAACGACAATCTTATCGTATCTGTTTTTGATATAAACAATGAAAAATACATACGCAATCTTATACAGAACCGGCTATACAATCGCATGACGGAGCTTTTCCGAAATATAAACGACAATGTATCCGAACAATTCAGTAAACGCTACAATATACCCAAGGCATCAATACACATAAAGTATATGAGATCACGCTGGGGAAGCTGTCACGTTGATGACGGGATACTCTCCATAAATTCACGTCTTATCCATTATCCGGAAGAATCCATTAAATATGTATTTATACATGAATATGCGCACTTTGTCGTTCCAAACCACAGCAAAGACTTTTACCGTATTGTTTCCGAATTTATGCCCGACTATCAGACATGGAAAAATGCCTTAAAATAGCTTTATTATCCCCTGTAAATTGTATTTGTAACATTTATTTATAACAAAATAACGTTTATTTCTACATACAAAAATACTATAATGTTATAGTTATTGAATAAAAAACAAAAGGGATATGAAATTATGGGAACTTACGTTATATTTAAAGATCTGGCTATCATTATTTTTTGCGCCGAAATATTCGGATTGCTTGCAAAAAAATGCAAAGCGCCACAGGTAGTCGGACAGATAATTGCCGGACTGCTTATCGGTCCTGCTATACTTGGTCTTGTCGGACAATCTGATTTTCTGAATCAGATGGCAGAGATCGGAGTTGTGCTGCTTATGTTTGCGGCAGGTCTTGAAACGGATTTAAAGGAACTTATACGTACAGGTCCTCTTGCACTTATTGTTGCCTGCGTGGGCGTTTTTGTGCCTATGTTCGGTGGCTTTCTGCTCTTTGCATTTATGATGTACGGCGGTATTCCCGAAACGGGTTCTCCCGAATTTTTCAAGGCTTTATTTATCGGCACGATCATGACGGCAACTTCAGTTACGATAACGGTACAAACTCTTCGTGAGCTTGGCAAGCTTAAAGGAAAGATCGGCACTCTGATTCTCAGTGCGGCTATCATAGACGATGTTATCGGCATTGTTGTGCTTACATTCGTTATCAGCCTTTCAGGAAGCACTGGCGAAAGTGCTGCTTCGGGCATTGCGGACGTTATTGTAAAGATACTGCTTTTCTTTGTTATTACAATAATTGCAGGTCTTATCGTATATCGTATATTCAAATATCTTGACAAAAAATATCCGCACAGACGCCGTATCCCCATCTTTGGACTTGCTTTTGCGCTTGTGCTTTCATTCTGTGCCGAGAGATTTTTCGGCATTGCAGATATCACGGGTGCTTATGCTGCCGGTATCATTTTAAGCAGTCTTAAAGACAGCGACTACATTGAACAGAAAATGGACATAAGCTCATACATGATATTCGGTCCGATATTCTTTGTAAACATCGGTCTTAAAACTGACTTCACCGACATGACCCCCGACCTGCTTTTATTCTCCGTACTATTTGTAATAATTGCGATGTTGACCAAGATCATCGGATGTGGAGTTGTTGCAAAAATTGCACAATACAGTTGGAAAGACAGTCTTAAAGTCGGAGTGGGTATGATGACGCGCGGCGAGGTTGCGCTTATCGTTGCGTCAAAGGGACTTTCCGTGGGACTTATGGATGCAAAATATTTTGCTGCCGTTATCCTGCTCATCATATTCTCCTCAATCATAACGCCTATCATACTCAAGCTTCTTTATAAGGGTGAAGATACCACGGAGCCTGTACCTATTG
>CASFZT010000082.1 GCA_949299215.1 uncultured Ruminococcus sp. | reverse complement strand
CCTATCAATCCTTTCGGTTATTAATAATCAAATAACAGCGGCTTTTCCGAGATACAACGGATAATTCTGTGAGCCTGTCAGCATACGCATATCTCCGATAACAACATTCTTATCGGAAATCACACAGCTTATCTCGCACTTAGCTCCGACATTTGTATCCTGCATAAGAATTGAATTTCTTACTACTGCTCCCTTGCCTACCTTAACGCCCCTGAAGAGAATAGAATTCTCAACTGTACCCTCAATAATACAGCCATCGCCGATAAGAGAGTTCTTTACCTTTGCGCCGATAGCAAACTTTGTGGGAGGATTATCTCTTACCTTTGTATATATCGGTCTGTTGTCAAGGAACAGCTTATTTCTGTTTTCTGTATTGAGCAGATTCATATTTGCCTTATAGAATGTATCTATAGAACAAATTCTGCTGAAATATCCGTCAAATCTGTATGACATCATCTTATAGTCATGTGTTCTTGCCTGTAAAATATCCTTCTCAAAGCTTACAAGTCCTCTTGAAGAGGTTTCTCTGACGATATTTTTCAAAAACTCCTTGGCAATTACGAACATATTAAGCGAAACGTTGCAGGCACCGCTCATATACGGACTAAGCAGAACATCGATAATTCTGCCGTCATCATTGATACCGAACACAGTTGCTCTCTGCGCCTGCTCTACCGAAAGAACATCCTTTGCATATACTGCAGTAATATCCGCACCGGAAGAAATATGAGCGTCCACTACCTTTGTAAAGTCAATATTTGCAACTACATCACAGTCGGACAAAACTACATAATCCGCATCGGAATTCTTTATAAAATCCCAAACGCCATACAATGCTTCAAGTCTGCCTCTGTACATACCGCTTGAAACATTGCTGAACGGAGGCAGCAAATGAAGTCCGCCGTTCTTGCTTGCCAGATCCCACTCACGTCCAGAGCCAAGGTGATCCAAAAGTGACTGATAATTTGACTTGGTGATTACACCAACTTCATCAATTCCACTGTTGACCATGCTGGAAAGCGGGAAATCTATCAATCTGTAACGTCCTCCGAAAAGAACGCTGCCCATTGTTCTTTCTTTTGTAAGGTCTGTAATTGTATCATCGTGCATATTTGAGAAAATAAGTCCCAATACCTTTTTATTGCTGCTCATTTTAAAAGCTCCTCCTCATTATTTACATATTTTCCGAAATAATCTGCTTTGGAAGAACCTTTGCATTTTCGGAGATTGTAATGTTATGACCTACTACCGCAATTCCCCAGTTATCTCTTGATTCAAATGTTTCCGGTCTTGCTCCTATATGAGCGCCTGCCCCTACTTCGCAGTTTTCGCCTATAATTGCATATTCAACTATCGCTCCGGACTTTATTACCGAGCCGGGCATAATTATCGAATCTGTTACCGTTGCTCCGGATTCAATCTTTACTCCCTCAAAAATTACCGAGAAGTCAACTGTTCCGTCTATCTCACAGCCGTCAGTTACCATTGAATTTTCAACTACCGCATCCTGTCCTATGTACTGAGGAGGCATTATCGGATTGCGTGAATACATCTTCCACTCAGGGTCGTAAAGATCAATTGGAATATTCGGATTGAGAAGGTCCATATTTGCTTCCCAAAGCGAATCAAGTGTTCCTACGTCCTTCCAATATCCCTCAAACGGATATGCTACCATAACCTCATTGTTATTAAGCATATCGGGGATAATATTCTTACCGAAATCCTTCGATGCATTTTCATCATTTTCATTATCAATAAGGTATTTCTTGAGCTTTGCCCATGTGAAAATATAAATACCCATTGAAGCAAGTGTAGACTTAGGTTCCTTAGGCTTTTCCTCAAATGCTGTGATAAAGCCGTTTTCATCGGCTGTCATAATTCCAAAACGAGATGCTTCCTCAAGTGAAACATTCAGCACTGCAATTGTACAATCAGCATTCTTTTCCTTATGGAATTCAAGCATTTCATTATAATCCATCTTATAAATATGGTCGCCCGAAAGGATAATTACATACTCAGGATCATATCTGTCTACAAACGAAATATTCTGATAAATAGCGTTTGCTGTTGCCTTATACCACTGTGCGCCAAGCGCAGTCTGGAACGGCGGCAGCGAATGTACACCTCCGTTCATTTTATCAAGATCCCACGGTTGTCCGTTTCCGATATAATCGTGAAGTACAAGAGGCTGATACTGTGTCAGAACGCCAACTGTATCAATTCCTGAGTTTACACAGTTTGAAAGCGGAAAATCAATAATTCTGTATTTTCCTCCGTAAGGAACAGCAGGCTTTGCCATATCATGAGTCAGTGCATACAAACGGCTGCCCTGACCGCCTGCAAGCAGCATAGCTACACATTCTTTTTTGGTATACATTCTTTTTTCCTCCCAGGTTATATTACTTTATATTTTTATCAGGAGATGCGGTTTTCTTTTTCCGTGTACCTCCCGTTGTCTTCTTTTCCGATGCCGATTTTGCTGCTGCGGTTTTCTTCTTAGCCGCAAGTTTTACTTTTGCCTCCTTTGTTTTTTTTGAATCTGTTTTATTTTCAGGTGCATTTGCTGCATCGGTAAGATTTTTTGGTTTACGTTTTCTTGCGGGGATAAATTTGAAATACATTGCCGAAAGCGGCGGTATATCTATTGTTATCGACTGCTCATAACCATGCATTGAGTAATCTTCCGTCTTGCGCTTCTTATTGTCTACCGAACCGGTGCCGCCGTATTTTTCGTCGTCCGTTGACATTACCTGCTGCCAATATCCCTCATACGGAACTCCTATACGATAATTTTCTCTCTTCACGGGAACAAAATTGCATACGGTAATAATTTCATTTCCACTGTCATCTATACGTCTGAACGCTATAACGCTCTGCATATAGTCATCGTGACATATCCATGAAAATCCCCCCCACGACTCATCATTCTGCCAGAACGGTGAATTATCAATATAGAACTTATTCAGAGCACGACAGAAATCATGCATCTTTTTATGCTCCGGCACATCAAGCAGCTGCCAGTCAAGTCCCTGCTTATAATTCCACTCTATCTTCTGTGCAAACTCATTACCCATAAAGTTAAGTTTCTTGCCCGGATGTGCAAACATATATGCAAAAAATGTACGCAATGTTGCAAATTTATCGGTAACATAAGCTCCGCTCATTTTATTCCAAAGCGATGCTTTTCCGTGAACTACCTCGTCATGCGATATCGGCAGTATATAATTCTCACTGAAAGCATAAAAGAATGAGAATGTCAGCTTATTATGGTTATTTGCACGGAAGAACGGATCTAACTTCATATATTCAAGAATATCGTTCATCCACCCCATATTCCATTTGAAGTTAAATCCAAGACCGCCTACATCTGCGGGCTTTGTAACAAGCGGCCATGCCGTTGACTCCTCAGCTATCATGAGCACGTCGGGATTTCTTCCGAACACCGCAGTATTAAGCTCCTTCATAAACTCAACTGCTTCATAATTCTCAATACCGCCGTCTTTATTAGGACGCCACTCGCCGTCACGTCTGTCATAATTAAGGTAAAGCATTGACGCTACTGCATCAACTCTCAATCCGTCAACATGGAATTTTTCTATCCAATACACTGCATTTGAAATAAGGAAAGACTTGACCTCATTTCTGCCAAAATCAAACACTCTTGTTCCCCATGAAGCGTGCTCTTTTTTCAGAGGATCGCTGTACTCATAGCAGCAATCTCCGTCAAATTCGAACAAGCCTGCCGCATCCTTCGGAAAATGTGCCGGAACCCAGTCAAGAATAACCCCTATTCCGTTATTATGGAATATATCTATCATTTTCATAAAATCGTGCGGTGTTCCGTATCTCGACGTCGGAGCATAATATCCGATTATCTGATATCCCCATGATCCGTCAAACGGATATTCCGCAAGCGGCATCATTTCAACATGAGTATAACTCATTTCTTTCAAATAAGGAACTATCTCCTCCGCAAACTTAACATATGAAAATGGTTTTCCGTTCTCGTATGTACGCCATGAACCGAGATGTACCTCATATATATTCATTGCACTTTTATATATATTGGTTTCGGCTTTCTTCTTATACCACGCCTTATCCGTCCACTCAAAACCGTCCAGATCAAAATACTTTGTTGCCGTTGCAGGACGTGTTTCCATATGTGTACCGTACGGATCAGCTTTCATAACTATACTTCTGTGTGCTGTTTCAATACTGTACTTATACGTAAAATAATCATCTACATTTTCAAGAAAAATTTCCCACACGCTGTTATCCTTTAAACGTTCCATAACGTTTCTTCCGCGATCCCAATCATTAAAATCACCGACTATCGAAACTGATTTTGCATGAGGTGCCCACACTCTGAAGTATACTCCCTTTTTTCCGTCACGCTCACCCTTATGCGCACCAAAAAACTCAAAGGAAGTATAATTTGTTCCTTCATGGAAAATATGAAGCGGAAAATCATATTCTGCATCAAGCTTTGTGATATTTTCGGACATTTTTCTTTCTCCTTAAAAATTTATTTATCTTTATAAGGTCATGCTATATACAATTTTATCGGCATGTATTTTATGCATTTACCTATGTGATTACATTTTAACAGATTATGTATCAGATTTCAAGTGTTTTTGTAATAATTTTATATATCAAACGTAAAACGTATATTAAACTTATGCAAAATATACAATTTTTAGGTTTGATTTTTCCCTTTATATTCCACTTGAGGTAAATTAAAAAAAATTATACACATTTGCTGTATTTTTTGTGCATTTTTACTTTTTAAAAAATTGGCAGATTTTAAATTTTGTGCAGTCTTACCACAAACACCGTTTTATCATCGGGCGGATATTTTTGACTTTTATCGGAAATCTCCATTATCATATCGGCACATCTTTGCGGTGAATATCCGTCACTCAGCACATACTCCCTCACCTTTGGCAACACACTTTCATCTATTCCGTCGCTTAGCATTACCGCACTGTCACCGTCCGACAAATGTATAATGCGTTTTTCTATTTCAAGCTTTGACATTATCCCCATCGGTAAAGTCCGACATTCGACTAATTTGATCACACCGCCTGTTGAAAA
This sequence comes from uncultured Ruminococcus sp., assembly GCA_949299215.1. GTDB lineage: Bacteria > Bacillota > Clostridia > Oscillospirales > Ruminococcaceae > UMGS363. The sequence continues at coordinate 2,544 of CASFZT010000082.1, read as the reverse complement.
AAGAGTTTGTGCGGCACCAAGCTTTACTACCTCCGTTCTTCCCGTAAAAATATTTATACGCATTATATCTGCAGTTGTAAAAACCTCATCGGATGATTTTGCAGCAAGCATTAAATTGACTGTTCTTACAGCAAAATTTATTCCCATACCTGCCTTTATAAAGCTTTTCAGCATTGACACCGCCATACTGCTTTCAAGTGCGGCTCTTTTTCCACTGCCCATTCCATCAGAAATTATATAGCAGATATTTCCGTACCCATCGGAAAATGTACATGAATTATCGCCGCTTACATCTTCCCTGCCGTTTTTAACCGCCTTACCGGTATCAAGCATATATATCGGAAACTCATGCCAGCTTATTCGCATCATATCGGCACATCCGAAAACCTCCGGTTTATCCAGATCCCTGTCCGTAACCGACGCAAGCTTATCGGTAAATCCATCTGCCGAAATATCCATTACGCCTCTTAAAAAACAGGAAATATATATCCTTTGAGTGCTGTCAAAATACACCGCCGCCGATACTTTCTTACCGAAATATTTTTCTGCCGCTTCCGCAGCACGTTCCGACAATCTTTCATCATAAGTCTTTTTTCCGCAATCCCCGATCTCACGAAGCATATCCTCCTGTGCAGCAAGCTGCTCATGTATATACTCCCACATTTGCATAGACGTTTCGGTAATTCTTCTTTCCACACCAAGACCATAATACTCATCATTAAAAGCTGCCGACAACTTATCCTTATTCGGACAATCCCACAATTCTTTCGGCATTTCATTTTCCGTAACATAGCCTTTATTTTTAAGTATACGCAAGACACACGGAAAAACATATTTTTTCCTTCTTGCTCTTCCCTTGCAGCAAATCTCATCACTTCTGCATTCCGCACACACTTTGTCGCAGGCATTTTCCAAAACCTCGCGCTCTCTTTCTTCAACTTCGTACACACCTAATGTTTCGGCGGCGGCAGATACATTTTTAAGCGTTTCCCTCATCATCTCAGCAACAAACTCCGCACTTTCACCCATATAATTCAAAGATACATTCTCGGATACGGCAACTCTGTTTATCCACCGCATATAAAATCTATCCGGTATAAAGAAATATATAACCGCCGCCGTAACAGTATCCGTCATAAACGCCGTTATCCATTGAAATCTTCCCATAAAAAGCACAAGGGCAAAATTTATGAGTATAAAAACGACAGAGGAAAGCGTTCTGCCCTTTTTGGCACTTACTCCTGCGGCAAGTCCTGCACACGCCGTTATAACAGAGCTTCTCACCATATCGGACAAATCTGTACCGCCGCTTTCGCCCAATATCATTCCAAGTGCGGTAAGTGTACCTGCCACTGCGCCTCCACTTATTCCAAAACGACCTCCTGCCGCCAATATGACAAACATTCCTATAACACGTCCTATGCTGAAATTACCTGCCCTCACGCTTACAAGCGCCGATATCACAAGTATATACACGGCTATCGCCGCAATTGATCTTTCTCCCGTTACGCTTATATGTCCATCGACAAGAAAATTTTCCGCACAGTATGAGATAAAATATGTAACCAAAGCGCAGAATATTCCTTTTATACCCGCAGCCGCTATCACAGACAAGGTTATTTCTCCCCAGAACAAAGCCATATTTGCACCGGCATAAACTACTCCAGACATCAAAGCCAAAATCCTGCATGACGGTTTTCTCTTCAAAACGAACTCCATCAATGTCCTTATAACTACCATCAACGGCATTGCAATAACTTCGGCTGCAAAATTTCCGACCTGCACGGTAAAAATATATGCCACCGCACTTCCCGCAAAAATACACATACCATAAATTGCAGACACCGATGCACAAATCGGTGCACAAAGAGCCATCACGCCTCCGCCGAAAACCCCACTGAAAAGCACTCCGCCTATCACGCAAAACGCCATTGCAAAAATCGTATTTCCCTTATTGCTCTGTCTTTTCCGCTCCTTTTTTTCCATTGTTTTCGGCTTTATTTGTTCCTTCAACAGCATATTTTTACATTCCTTCCGCTAACAATATATTTTTACGTACAATGAATATATTGTAGCATTATTTCATGGAATAATATGTCAAAGCACGCCTTGAAAATGCTCTTGAATTATGCGGATATAAATATTATAATATTACTATCAAAGCACAAAGCAAGCGTCATCGAAAATTACGATGACGCTTACATACAGAAAGGTATTCATATATGGACACACAACGCTACTTTAATGCTCTTTCTTCGGTTATCGGCAAAGAACACATCGGCACAGGCATAGGAACATATCAAGAAAAGACCGTACACGCTGTGCTGAAGAACTATTTCGAACCATACTCCGACAGTCAGGAACAAAAAATAGGCGGTTTCATTGCAGACATAGTCGGCGAAAACGGCATCATTGAGATTCAGACAGCAGGCTTCGACAAGCTACGCGGGTATGAATTTTAAACTGTGTAAATGCATTTTTTCTTAAAGTTTTGACGATAATATAATTGCAGCCAAACAAGGCAACGCTGAGGAGCGACCCGAC
>CASFZT010000081.1 GCA_949299215.1 uncultured Ruminococcus sp. | reverse complement strand
TTGCCAAAGAACTTGATATGAAAACAAAAGACTTGATTGAATTTCTCGCCAAATGCGGAATTGAGGGAAAAACCTCTGCCGCCGTTATAACCCCCGAAGAATTTACTATTCTTTTTGACAAACTTACACTGGAAAATCAAATATCAAATATGGCTTCTTATGTTGCAGGAGACGCATATATACCCAAAAAAGCCGTGAAGCCCGCATCTGAAAAAAATGCGGCTAAAGATCAGACGGAAACTTTCGAAAAATCGAAAGAAAATGTTTCCGATAAAAAGGCTGCTGCCAAAGACACCGTTGTTTCCGCAGCCAAAGATAAAAGAAAAAACACAAAAATTGAAACGGAAAGCAAAGCCGGAAAAGCAGAGAAAGAAAGGACGGAGATAAAATCCGAAGTTAAACCCGAGGTTAAACCAGAGGTTAAATCCGAAGTAAAGCCGGAAGCAGCCAATGTGACAGAAGTTAATACTTCGGAGAAAACTACGACGCAGCAGACACAGCGTAAGGACGATAACAAAAACAACAGATTCTCAACTCCCAACTTCGGAGCGTCAAAAGCCAAACCTGCTTCCAAACAACCTGTTAAGGAAACCGCCGCTTCCACATCCAAAAACGATACAAGACGCAACCAGACAACGGTCCATATAAAATCTTCTCTTCCCGGAGAAAGCGGACCTGTTCGTTCAACACGTATAGTCGATACCAGAACGACAAACGTAAATCTTGCGAAATACGACGAAAGACTTGAAAACTTTATTCCGGAATCTGCTCGCAGAAACAATATGGCTCCCGACAGACAGAAGCTTAAAAAGCAGCAAAACAACAATCCGTATGCAAAACGCGAAAAGGGCAAAGTTCCTATGATGAACACTAAAAAAGATGATAAGAATAAAAAGGCTCAGCCTATTCAGATAGCTATTCCGGACGAGATCACGGTTGCAGAACTTGCAAAACTTATGAAAGTAACAGCTGCCGAGATCGTTAAAAAACTGATGATGATGGGCGTTATGGCAACTGTAAATCAGGTAATAGACTATGACACGGCTTATCTTGTCGCGGACGAAATGGGAGCAGTAGTTACAAAAGAGGTTGTAGTTACCATTGAAGATAAACTCTTTGATGAGATTGAGGATAAGCCAGAAGACCTTGAAACACGCAGTCCCGTTGTCTGCGTTATGGGGCATGTCGACCACGGTAAAACTTCGCTTCTCGACGCTATAAGACACACGAACGTGACGACGGGCGAAGCGGGCGGTATCACACAGCACATAGGCGCTTACCGCGTTAATCTCGACGGTCAGGAGATAACTTTTCTTGATACTCCAGGACATGAGGCGTTTACTGCAATGCGCGCAAGAGGTGCGAAAGCTACTGATATAGCTATCATCGTTGTAGCGGCTGACGACGGTATCATGCCTCAGACGATAGAGGCTATCAATCATGCCAAAGCTGCCGGAGTCGACATTATAGTGGCGATAAACAAGATAGATAAACCCACTGCAAATGTAGAAGCTGTTATGACAGAACTTACAAAATACGATCTCGTTCCCGAAGCATGGGGCGGTGATGTTATATGCGTTCCTGTTTCCGCTCATACTAAAAAAGGTTTGACCGAACTTCTTGAAAGCGTGCTCATGGTCGCTGAACTAAAAGAACTCAAGGCAAATCCCAAAAGACGTGCGAAAGGTATCGTTATCGAGTCCAGACTCGATAAAGGCCGCGGTCCTGTTGCTTCGGTTCTTGTTCAGAACGGTACGCTCAAAGAAGGCGAAACGATAATCTGTGGCACGGCTGTCGGCAGAGTGCGTGCAATGACAGACGAAAGAGGCAAAAACCTCAAATCCGCAGGACCGTCTGTCCCTGTTGAAATCACCGGTCTTGACGGTGTTCCTTCCGCCGGCGATGAGTTCAACGTCGTTGAAGACGAAAGAATGGCACGTCAGCTTGCAGATCAGAGAAAAGCAAAAGAAAAAGAGGACATCTTCAAAGCAAACGCCAAAGTAAACCTCGATGAACTGTTTGCTCAGATCAAAGAAGGCGTCAAGGATCTCAATATAGTAGTAAAAGCAGATGTTAAAGGCTCTGCGGAGGCTGTTAAGAGTTCTCTTGAAAAACTCTCTAACGAGGAAGTTCGCGTAAATGTTATTCACGTCGGTGTCGGCGGTATCACTGAAAATGACGTAATGCTTGCCTCCGCCTCAAATGCCCTCATAGTAGGCTTCAATGTTCGCCCCGACAAATCCGCCATGGATTCTGCGACAGAGCAGGGCGTCGATATAAGAACATATCGCATTATCTATGAATGTATCAACGAAGTTTCCGCCGCTATCAAAGGCATGCTCAAACCCGTATATCGTGAGAACATTCTCGGTCACGCCGAAGTAAGACAGACGATCCATGTTCCCGGCGTCGGCACTATCGCAGGTTCATACATTACCGACGGTAAGGTGACGCGTGCTTCTCAAATACGTATCGTGCGCGACGGTATCGTTATATTTGAGGACAAAATATCTTCTTTGCGCCGTTTCAAGGACGATGTGAAAGAAGTTGCTTCCGGATATGAATGCGGTATCGGTCTTGAAAAATTCAACGATATCAAAGAGAATGACGTTCTTGAAGCATTCGTAATGGAAGAAGTAGCAAAGGATTAAAAATATATTTTTGTGAGGTATAAAATGAGATTCAGACAGGTACATCTCGATTTTCATACGAGTGAAGATATGAAAAATGTAGGCAAAGAGTTTTCACGCGAACAATTTCAGGCGTGTCTGAAAATGGGGCATGTCGATTCTATAACACTTTTTTCAAAGTGTCATCATGGTTGGGCATATCACCCCTCCCGCGCTAACAAGATCCACCCGAATCTCGATTTCGATCTTCTTCGTGAGCAGATATCCGCTGCTCACGAGATAGGCGTAAAAACCCCTGTATATCTTTCCGCCGGCTTTGATGAAAGAACCGCCCGTGTTCGTCCCGAATGGCTTCTCAGAAACAAGGATCAGACTATCGCATGGACATCTGATTTCACGACGCCCGGATACCACAGATTTTGCTACAATACAGGGTATCTTGAATATTTGCTCGATCAAGTTGCGGAAGTGTGTCAGAACTATGATGCTGACGGAATATTCCTTGATATGGTACACATTATACCTTGTTATTGCAGCAAATGCGTTCAGGATATGACTGCGCTCGGCATGGATCCGTTTGACGAACAAAACGCATACAAATTTGCGTACGACACATATATAAGATACACAAAACGCGTAAGAGAAACAGTAGATAAATACCGTCCCGGATTGCCTGTATTCCACAATGCAGGTCATCTGCCCGTCGGCAATCGTGAGTACGCCTTTGCAAACACTCACCTTGAGCTGGAAAGCCTGCCTACCGGCGGTTGGGGATACGACCATTTTCCGCTTTCCGCGGCATATGCGAGAACACTCGGAATGGAATATCTCGGCATGACCGGTAAGTTCCATGCGTCATGGGGCGAGTTCGGAGGATTTAAGCACCCAAATGCTCTTCGCTATGAAGCTTCGCTCTCCATTGCAAACGGTGCAAAAGTTTCAATAGGCGATCAGCTCCACCCCAGCGGCAAAATGGATCCCGCGACATACAGATTAATAGGCGAAGCTTTCGCCGAGGTTGAGGCTAAAGAGCCGTGGCTCGATAATGTAGAAAGCGTTGCGGATATCGCCATTCTTTCACAGGAGGCGCTTTTCCGCCATATGAATCCTGATATCTGTCCTCCCGGAAAGAAATCTTGGCGAGGCACTATCGGTGCTTCCAGAATTTTGCTTGAAGGAAAATATCTTTTCGACGTCGTAGACTGTGACGGCGATTTCGACAAATATAAGCTCATAATTTTACCTGATACGGAAAAACTCGATGACTGCGTTGCAGAAAAACTCCGCGCTTTTGTAAGCGGAGGCGGAAAGATACTTGCTTCGGGTGAATCTGCAACTTATGCCGACGGCAGAGGCTTTGCCTTTGACCTCGGCGCAGAGTATAACGGCCCTTGCAAGTTCGTTCCGGCATATATCCGTCCTAAATTTGAGATGGACGGACTTTGGGAATCTGCTTATGCCATATATGAGCCTTCCTCCGATATCACGGCATCCGGAGAGGTCATCGCTTACAGGGAAAATCCGTATTTCAACCGTACGGCTCTCCATTTCTGCAGCCATGCTCAGACTCCCAATGATCCCTGTAATCTCTATCCCTCTGTAACACTTGGAGCGGACGGCGCGTATATATCGTTCAATATGTTCTCTGAATACGCCAACAACGGCGCTTTGATAGCAAAAGAAACGATAAAACATGTGCTTGATGTTCTTCTCGGCGAGGATAAAACTCTTACGACAAATCTGCCTGCTCAGGGTGTTGTGACGCTTATGGATCAGGCAAACGAACACAGATATGTAAACCACCTTCTGTATGCTTCTCCGGTTAAGCGCGGCAAGAATGTTGAAGTTATAGAAGATCTTCTTCCAATCTGCGATACTGAGGTTTCGTTGAATATGTACTCGAAGCCGAAAAGAGTATATCTTGCCCCACAGATGAAAGATATTCCTTTTGATTACACCGACGGTATACTTACATATACAGTAGAGAAATTCTCCTGCCATCAGATGGTAGTTATAGATTATTGATAATAATTAAAATAAAAAGATTCTTCGCGCAAGTGAAGAATCTTTTTATGAGAGGGGATAAAATGAATTTTACTTATTTAAAAAATGTGATGGATGATATTACTTCTTGGCGTATACCAGGGTGTGATATCGTCGTTATGAAAGATAATGAGGTCGTTTTCAGATATCAGGCGGGATACAGAGATATTGAAAACCATATTCCTGTTTCTCCTGATGATCTTTACTATTTGTTTTCAGCAAGCAAGCCTATTACAGGCGCCGCAGCGGTTCTTCTTGCGGAAGAGGGAAAAATAAAATTCGACGATGAAGTTGGAAAATACATTTCATCATTTAATGATATAAAAGTTCGCAGAAAAAATGAGGACGGAACATTTACAGAAACTCCTGCCAAACGTCCTGTCAAAATAATCGACCTGCTTACAATGACGTCAGGACTTGACTATAATTTGGAAAAAACGTCTATCCTTGAAGTCAGAGAAAAAACATCGGGAAGATGTCCTACCGTTGAAACCGTCGAAGCGATAGGCAAGGACGGACTTATTTTTGAACCCGGAGAGAGATTCAATTACAGTCTTTCTCTTGATGTTATGGGTGCTGTAATTGAGGTAGCTTCCGGCGAGAAATTTGGGGACTATTTAAAAAATCGCTTTTTTGAGCCGCTCGGCATGGACAGAACCACATTTAACTTGACGGACGATGTAAAATTGCATATCGCGCCGCTGTATATTTTTGATAATGATAAACAGCAGGCTGTGATAAGAAAGGACGGGAATTGCTATATTCTCGGTTCGGAGTTTGAGAGCGGCGGAGCAGGTCTTGTTTCCAGCGTAGGCGATTATATCAAGTTTACGAATATGCTTACAAATCTTGGTTTGTCAGATAGCGGTAAGAGGATAATGTCCGAAGATGCAGTAAACTTTATGCGTACAAACAAGCTCAGTGAAAACCAAATGAAAGATTTTTGGAAAGGCTGGAAATATCTTTCGGGATTTGGATATGGCTGCGGAGTCAGAACTGCCTTGAAGCCTGATCTTGTACAAGGACATTTTTCTTTCGGTGAGTTTGGTTGGTGCGGCGCTGCCGGTGCTATGGTGATTGCAGATCCCGCGAATAAACTTTCCGTTTTTTATTCACAGCACATGCTGAACAGTTTTGAATGGATCGTACATCCTAAATTAAGGGAAACAATATACAAAAGCGCAGGGCTTCTTTGAGAAAATAAAAAAATCGATGTTTTTACATCGATTTTTTATTATTGTAAAAAGAATAAACTATGAAGAAGAAATCAGCAGAATTCCACTTTGGGTTATGCTGATTTTATGTCATACTGTGTGTCATACTTTTGTCATACCGAACGAAATTTTGACGATTTTACACAGTCCTAAAATCGAACAAATCCCCAAAACACAAGGGTTTTTGGGGATTTGAAAATTGAACTTTGTTATCTCTTTGATAATTTATAAATGCCTATTTACAAGGCTTTTCAGCGTATTTGCCTATCGCTTGTATATCATAAATTATATCACATTTTAAGTTCAAAGTTAAGATAACTTGCTACTTTTGGCTTTATTTGACCTGCGTTTATACTGTGTGAAGGCTTTCTTTGGTGCGTTTACACTTTCCAAATGGATGCCCGGTGTTATAAGAAGTCTTACCAGTTCCGCTTGTGTCATATGTGCAGTAATAACAATGTTATTCCATCTGTATATCACTTCGTGCTTTCTATTATACATTATTACCATCCTTTTTTTTGCAATGCCCTTATAAGCCGTCAGAATCGACCTACAAGGGCATTTGATTTGTTAGGGTATAATTCCATACCCAAAGCCTGAAAAGGCTGCTGTGTGGTTACTCTGTGACCAAATTCTTATTGCTTTTTATAACCTGCCATTCTTGCGTTGACTTGTTTTTCAAGGTCACTGCCTTTGTAATTCCATAGTTTATCATATTGCCTTTTGAAATCGGCAAAATCCTTTGCCTTGACCGGCAAAATACCTTCACTGTATTCACGCAACTGTGCAGGTGTTAAACCCCTTTGTTGTGCCATCGGTAATATTTCATCATCTGTCATATCATTAAGTTTGCCAACATATTTTGTTCTGTCAACACCTGCTGCCCATCTTGCCCTTTGAAGCATACAGCACCGACAATTACACACATTCCAAGCAGAACCACCAATTCCGGGTGCTTTCAGTTTTTCACCGCCAACTTCAAAATCTTCATCAAGTTCACGGATTTGACCATCTGCAACCCTGTGTTCTGACCTTGTTTTTCCATCAAGTGTGGAATCCCATTGTTTGACCACATCAGCACCTTTTTTCTTGGCAGCTTGCATTGAATCCATTCTTGCTTGATTTTGTACCCTGTGACCTTCAGTTCTTGCAATTCGATATGCTTTATTCATATTTGCTTCGCTAACATTTGCAATATTTCTTGCAATATCTTTATACATCATATTGCTTGCAATACCTCTTGCAATTTCAGCCTTAACAATGTTTTGCAGTTCAGCAACATCCCTGTAAATTCTTTGTGACAATGTATATCCTTCTGTCGGTCTGCTGATTGCCTGAATCATCTGTTCTTGGTTTATCGGAAGCATCAGAGGAACATCCTGACACTGAAGGCTATAAACATTACCAATAAAGGATTGTTCATAGCATCTCTGTAAATAGTCTTGAATTGTGGTCACATTACCACTTTCAAGAACCTTCAAAAAACCTGAAATTTGCTTTTCCAATGCTTGTTGATATTGCAGTTGATATATTTTTGACCGAAGCTGTGTGACCTCTGCATCGGCAAGCAGAAGTTTGATTTTCTGCTTAATTCCGGATAGTGTCTTCACATAATTGCTTTCAAGGTCTTTCAACACTTTCTGTTCATCATCCAATAATGCCTGAATAACTTCTTTTTCAAAATCACGCATCGTATTCACCTATTGATTGAAGAATATCAGCAACAGAATCCAAGTAAGCCCAAAATAACCCCCCGTATCATGAATTAAAAAAAGCCCCTGAATCGGTTTTGATTCAGGGGATATCAAAATATATTCGATTCATCTTGGCAT
>CASFZT010000080.1 GCA_949299215.1 uncultured Ruminococcus sp. | reverse complement strand
CCTGAAACAGTATCAACAGACTTTGACACAGCCGACAGACTTTATTTTGAACCGCTCACAACCGAAGATGTTATGGGCATAATAAAGACAGAGAATCCGTTCGGTGTAGTTGTTGCATTCGGCGGACAGACAGCCATTAAGCTCACAAAGTTCCTCAGCGACAACGGTGTAAATATTCTCGGCACATCATACGATGCCATTGATATGGCAGAGGACAGAGAGCGTTTTGACGAGCTTCTTGAAAAGTATCACATCAAGCGCCCCCGTGGCGTAACGGTTATGACAACAGACGAGGCTCTCGATGTTGCAGACAAAATCGGTTATCCTGTTCTTCTCCGTCCGTCATATGTTCTCGGCGGTCAGAATATGATTATTGCATTCAACGAAGATGATGTCAAAGAGTATATGGCAATCATTCTTGCACAGAATATTGAAAATCCGATTCTTATTGATAAGTACCTTCAGGGTACAGAGCTTGAAGTTGACGCCATTTGTGACGGTGAAGATATTCTTATTCCGGGTATTATGGAGCATATTGAGCGTGCCGGTGTTCATTCGGGCGACTCAATTGCGGTTTATCCGGCATGGAACCTCTCCGACAGAATGACTCAGATTATTATTGAAAGCTCAAAGAACCTTGCAATCGAACTCCGTACAAAGGGACTTGTAAACATTCAGTACCTTATCTATAAAGACGAACTCTATGTTATCGAAGTAAATCCCCGTTCTTCAAGAACAATCCCTTACATCAGTAAGGTAACAGGCGTTCCTATGGTTGATCTTGCAACAAGAGCAATGCTCGGTGAAAAGCTCAAAGATATGGGCTACGGCACAGGTCTTTACAGAAAGAGTCCTTACATTGCGGTTAAGGTTCCCGTATTCAGCTTTGAAAAGCTTATCAATGTTGATAACCACCTCGGTCCTGAGATGAAGTCAACAGGTGAAGTTCTCGGTGTTGCAGGCACACTTGAAGAGGCTCTTTACAAGGGACTTATCGGTGCAGGCTACAAGATGAAGAAAAAGGGCGGTGTGTTCATCACAGTCCGTAATTCGGATAAGGCTGAAATCGGTGAAATCGCCAAGAAATACTACGACCTCGGATTCAGAATCTACGCAACAGAGGGTACAGCTGATGTACTCAAGAAGTACGGTATTGACGCCGTAAGCGTAAAGAAAATTCACGAGTCCAAGACAAACAATACTCTTACACTCATTGAATCGGGCAAGATTCAGTATGTTATTTCAACATCAGCAAAGGGCAGAATTCCTTCAAGAGATTCTGTTAAAATCCGTCGTAAGACTGTTGAAAGAAATATTCCGTGTCTTACATCTCTTGACACGGCAAATGCACTTGCAGATTGCCTCAAGAGCCACTATTCACAGCACAGCACGGAGCTTATCGACATTAACCACATGAGAGAGGAAAAGCTTATGTTAAAATTCACTAAGATGCAGGGTATAGGTAATGACTATATCTATTGCAGCACTTTTGATCAGGAAATCAGCAACCCCGAGGCGCTTGCCGTAAGACTTTCCGACAGACATTTCGGAATAGGTTCGGACGGCATAATCATTATTTCAGATTCTGATATTGCGGATTTCAAAATGCGCATATTCAATGCGGACGGGAGCGAGGCAAAAATGTGCGGGAACGGTATACGCTGCGTCGGAAAGTATGTTTTTGAAAAAGGGTATACTGATAAAAAGCATCTTCTCATTGAAACGCTTTCTGGCGTACGTACGCTTGATTTGCATACGATTTGCGGAGAAGTTGCATATGTTACGGTAAATATGGGAAAGACTATTGCAGAAGAACCTGTTACGCTTTCGGTAAATGGAGAGAAAATTACATGTACGCCTGTTTCCGTCGGAAATCCACATGCTGTGATTTTCGTGCCTGATGCACAGAACGCGCCTCTCCATACTGTCGGCGCCGCACTTGAAAATCATGAATTTTTCAGGGACGGTGTAAATGTTGAATTTGTTCAGGTGATAGATTCACATACACTGCGTATGCGTGTTTGGGAACGCGGCAGCGGCGTTACGATGGCCTGCGGCACAGGGGCTTGCGCTTGCGTGTGCGCGGCGGCGGAAATAGGGTTTTGCAGTAAGGGCGAAGATATAACGGTAAAACTTGACGGCGGAGATTTGAATATAAAATTACTTGCGGATAATACGGCTATGATGACCGGTCCTGCAAAAACCGTATGTGAATGTGAGGTTAATAATATATGATCCCAAACGAGAACTATAAGAATCTGAAAGACTCTTATTTGTTTTATAATATATCCTGCAAAATAAATGATTATCTTGCTGCCCATAAAGGCGCCCGTCTTTACCGCATGGGCATAGGAGATGTTTCGCTTCCGCTTTGCGACGCAGTTATAAAAGCGTTGCATGAAGCGGTAGATGACCAATCAAAAAAAGAAAAATTTCACGGATACATGCCGGAATGCGGAGATCCTGAACTTCGCAGGACGATTTCCGAATATTACAGAAGCAGAAATACCGATATCTCTGCCGATGAAGTCTTTGTTTCATCAGGAGCCAGCGATGAACTCGGAGATATAATGGACATTTTCGGAAACTATAAAACCGCAATGATAATGGAGCCTGCATACCCTGCGTATGTAGATGCAAATATTATGACGGGGAACGAAATAATCCGCTTGTCTGCCGGCAAAGAAAACGGATTTCTGCCCATGCCGAATGAGATACCGGACGGTCGGACTGCCGACATCATATACATCTGTTCTCCGAATAATCCCACAGGCGCAGTTTTTACTCGCGAGCAGCTGAAATCGTGGGTGGATTATGCAAATAAAATCGATGCAGTAATTATTTTCGATGCGGCATATGAAGCTTTTATAGAGGATGATACTCTTCCTCACAGCATTTTTGAGATAGAGGGCACGCGCGATTGTGCCATAGAGATATGCTCTCTTTCCAAGACGGCCGGATTTACGGGAACTCGCTGCGGATATACGGTAATTCCGCGCACACTTTACAGAGGCGGAATGAATATGCATGATATGTGGGTACGCAACAGAACCACAAAGACGAACGGCGTTTCATATATAATCCAAAAAGGCGCTGCCGCTGTTTTCACTCCCGAAGGTCAGGAGCAGATACACAAAAATATTGACGTTTACAAGAAAAACGCCGCCATGCTCACAGAAGCTTTCGATAAACTCGGAATTTGGTACTGCGGAGGTAAAAACGCGCCTTATATATGGCTCAAATGCCCTAACGATATGGGAAGCTGGGAATTTTTCGACTATTTGCTCGAAAAGATTCAGGTCATAGGAACTCCGGGCGCAGGATTCGGCTCTTGCGGAGAAGGGTATTTCCGTTTCTCTACGTTTGGCTCTCCCGACGACACGCGCGAAGCCGCAAAAAGAATACTGGAACTCTTTTCTAAATAAATAAGTTTTGTCACAGAATATAAAAAGTGCGTATCGGAATTTTTTTCGATACGCAGTTTTTATTTGTATTTTAAATTCAAAAATAATTATCTTATTCAAGTTCAAAAGCGCCAGTATAAAGGCTGTAATAAGTTCCTTTTTGATCGATAAGTTTATCATGATTGCCACGTTCGATTATTTTTCCGTGGTCAAGTACCATTATCACATCGGAATTTTGAACAGTGGAAAGCCGATGCGCGATAACGAATACGGTCCTGCCTTTCATAAGTTTGTCCATACCGTCCTGAACAAGACTTTCCGTATGAGTATCTATTGAAGATGTGGCTTCGTCAAGTATCATTACGGGAGGATTGGATACTGCGGCGCGCGCTATCGATATAAGCTGGCGCTGACCTTGAGAAAGGCCGCTTCCGTCGCCTTTTAAAACCGTATCATAACCTTGAGGCAGCATTTGTATAAAGCTGTCTGCATTTGCAAGCTTTGCGGCTGCTATGCAGTCCTCGTCTGTCGCGTCCGGATTGCCGTAGCGCAGATTTTCCATTACCGTGCCTGTGAACAGATTTACGTCCTGAAGCACCACGCCAAGAGAACGGCGAAGATCTGCTTTTTTGATCTTATTGATATTTATGCCGTCGTAGCGTATTTTTCCATCGGCTATGTCGTAAAAACGATTTATAAGGTTTGTTATCGTCGTTTTGCCGGCTCCGGTAGCTCCTACGAAAGCTATCTTCTGTCCGGGTTCTGCGTAAAGGGTTATGTCGTGAAGCACTGTTTTCTCAGGTACATATCCAAAATCAACATGGTCGAGAACGACTCTGCCTTCCAGTTTTGTAAATGTTGTCGTTCCGTCGTGATGAGGATGTTTCCACGCCCATGCGCCGGTATATTCCGATGTTTCAGTGATTTTTCCGTCGATCTCTTTGGCATTGACGAGAGTTACATATCCTTCGTCTGTTTCAGGCTCTTCTTCCATGAACGCAAAGATACGTTCCGCGCCTGCAAGCGCTGTTACCACAGAGTTGAACTGGTTCGATATTTGAGATATCGGATTTACTAAATTTCTGGAAAGCGTCAGGAAGGACGCGATCATACCGAGCGTCATCGTGCCTGTGCCGGTAAGTCCTACATTGGTGAAATTTGATATCGCCATATATGCTCCCAATATCAGGATTATTTCCGCTTGCAATTATGGCTTTTGCTCCTATCCATGATATAAGGATCATGCAGGAATACATGAAAAACTGCATGAGAGGGGTGTTCATGGCGATGAGTCGCTCACCCTTTGCAAAGCCTTTGTATATGCGTTCGGAAATACCTTTGAACTTTTTTGTTTCGCTTTCTTCGCGGTTAAATGATTTTACTACCCTTATGCCTTTTACATTTTCCTGAACTACGTTGTTCAGTTCATCGTAAGTTCTGAAAACTTCTTTCATTATCGGGTTCACTTTGCGAATTATCAGAACAAGCAGAACGGCAAGTATCGGTATAACGGCAAGAAATACGAGAGATATCTGCCGATTTATGCGGAATGAAACAATCATTGCGAACAACATCATGACAGGTCCGCGTATAGCCATGCGTATGAGCATTTGATATGCGTTTTGAATGTTTGTTACGTCTGTTGTGAGTCTGGTTACAATAGACGCTGTTGAAAATTTGTCTATGTTTGAAAAAGCAAAAGTCTGCACATTGTCGTACATATCCTGTCGCAGATTTGCTGCAAATCCTACTGACGCCTTTGCGCCTATGCGCGCCGAAAGCACGCCTGTAATAAGCTCAAGCGCTGCGAAAAGCAGCAAATAAAAACCGTATTTTAAAACGACGGACATATTTCCCGTATCTATGCCGAAATCAATAAGATCTGACATATAAAGCGGAATTATTATTTCGAATATGACTTCGAAAACTGAAAATATGATAGTCAGCAGAGAGGCTTTTTTATATTCTCTTAAGCTTTTCCATAATGTTTTTATCATTGTAAACTTTCCTTATAAAGTGTAGCACGCTACATTTATGACGAAAAAGTAATCCGATATCGGATCTGCTTTTTTATTTCAGGTGATATTGATGTATATTATTTCCAACATCTTCCTTAGTTCTTCCACTTGTTTTTCGCTCAATCCCGAAACCAAAGATTTTTCTTTCTGACGTGTGACCTTATTTATCTCTTCTCCGTAAAAGATGGCTTTTTCGGTACGTTCTATTATTTTGTTTCTTTTGTTATCTGGATCGAATCGACAAGTGACATATCCGTTTTGCTCCATCCGACTCACGATCCCGACCACGGTCGGATGCGAAACGCACAAATGGTCTTCTAAATCTTTTTGCGTTGTCTGTCCGCCGCATTTATTCAGATATGCAAGAACTCGGCTTTGCGCGAATGTTATATTGTATTTTTTGAAATCCGTTTCGGCGTCTGTTTTGAGCTTGTCGGTTATCGTTTTCAAAAGAAATCCGATCTGATTGCTCTCCATGATATATTACCTCCGTCAATATGTAGCACGCTACAATTCTAACATCATAATACTGCAATGTCAATAGTCTTTTTGAAATATAATGGTATTTTCCGCATTTTTTATTCTTTTAGCGCCAAAGCATATCCTACCCCGCGTTTTAATTTTATTTCGATATTTGCGCCTATATAAGCCAAGTGCTTCCTCAAACACGATATATATACCCAAACAAGTCCCATTGCGGCATTTGTGTTGTATCTGCCTATTTCGGAAAGCATATCATGCGCGGAGATGTAAGAGCCTCCGCTGAGCATCAACAGCTCCATTATAATGTATTCAGC
Source organism: uncultured Ruminococcus sp. (assembly GCA_949299215.1). Taxonomy (GTDB): domain Bacteria; phylum Bacillota; class Clostridia; order Oscillospirales; family Ruminococcaceae; genus UMGS363. The sequence goes on along the minus strand of CASFZT010000080.1, from coordinate 1,548 downwards.
TCTGGGAGGAGCAATTATTTTTTCACCTGTAAAAAGCGTGCGTTCTCTCAGGCTCACCGAAACATTGCCGAATTTTATTATATCGGATATATCGGAAAATTTTTCATCTCCTATGCAGAGCTCGTTTCGGATCCACAAGATAAGTTCTCCTGCGGTAAAAGGCTTTTTAATGTAATGACACACAAGACCGCATTCTTTTTCGTCTTCATTTTTCTGACTGTCCGTTATAAGAAGTACGGAAGCGGTATTTCCAAGCTTGCGAAGCGTTTTAATGACTTCATATCCGTTTATTTTGGACATTGACGAGTTTAATATTATTCCGTCATAATTTTCTGCCTGTGCAAAATCCAGTGCCGCTTCGCCGTCGGATACCGAGTCCACGGTATACCCGTTTTGTTTAAGCATATTTAAGACGGCTTTTGGTATACATTTTTCATTTTCTGCATACAACAGTTTCATTTAATAAAATCACCTCTCCGCAGGATTGATTTTTGCGGCTTAAATGCGTATAATACTTTATGGAAACATTTTTATTATTTATTGCGAAAATATAAAAGCGAGAGGAGCTTATCATGAAAAAAATTCTTTCTTTCATCATGCTTTTTGCCGTTTGTCTGACTGCCGCTTCTTGCGGAGGCACCGGTTCGGATATTACCAGCGGAAGCAATACAGACACATCTGATGTTTTTTCGGATACTTTAACGACGAAACAGACTGAGCAGTCTGCGCAGACCACAACAACGGGAGGCTCTGTTTCTCCTGATGTCGAATACGGTGAAAATGATGTTACGGTACTTGATGTCGGCAGATATGTTAAACTTGTTTATAATCCCGCTTACTGCCATATTACAACCTCTGTGGAAAAAGGTGTCGGTTCTCGTGAAACTGTAACTTTGGAAGTGCAGATGAAGGACGGATATATTTTTGACGGCTGGTCTTTGGAAAAAGCGATGGATAACGGCGCGTCAAGAGCTTCTCGGGCAGAGAAGTATACGTTGACGGTGTCAAATGAAACAATGGTTTGGACAAATTACAGCGTGAGTCTCGTTTATCATGCCAACGGAGGCGAGACGAAAAACGGTTCGGATACATATACGCAGAATTTTTCCGCGGTTTGGTATAAATGCCCGAGCACGCTTCGAGAAAACGGCTATTTTACAAGAGAAGGATATACTCTTGTCGAATACAATACGAAAGCGGACGGAAGCGGAACTCCCGTAAGTCTTGGCTCAAGAGTTGCCATGAACGAGTGTCCGTCGATAGACCTTTACTGCATTTGGGAGAAACAGAACGACGAAAGCGACTTTGAAGTTACCGTTGACGCTTCTGCCGTAACTATTTCGAAATACATCGGCTCTTCTGAAAATGTTGTAATTCGTAATTCTATTGTTAAAGGAGAATATCTTGCTTGGTATTCTAAGAATTTAACCTTTATTAATTGTGAAATCATTGGAACTCAACCATTTTGTTATGCTAAAAATTTAAAATTAATTAATTGTACGATGAAAGATTGTGATTTATCTTTTGAATATAGCAAAAATATAAAGG
>CASFZT010000079.1 GCA_949299215.1 uncultured Ruminococcus sp. | reverse complement strand
CTACGCTCATTCCAATTTCACTGCTTTCTGTTACCGAGCGTAGTTGAGGTTTATTAGGGTACTCGTTAAATTACCCTAAAATATATTATACGAGGAGATACGGACATGAATAAATTTGAAATAGAAAAGCTCAACCTTTACTACGGCAGCTTTCATGCCTTAAAAGATGTTTCGCTAAATATTCCCGAAGGAGAGATAACCGCATTTATAGGACCCTCCGGCTGCGGAAAATCCACATTGCTCAAATCCTTAAACAGAATGAACGATCTTGTTGAAGGCTGCAGGATCGACGGCAAGGTACTCTTGGACGGAGAGGATATATATGACGGCATGGATACAAATTACCTGCGCAAAAAGGTAGGCATGGTTTTTCAGAAGCCGAATCCTTTTCCGATGAGCGTGTATGACAATATAGCATACGGTCCGCGTACACATGGTATAAGATCAAAGGCAAAGCTTGATGAAATAGTAGAAAAATCACTTACCGATGCGGCAATATGGAATGAGGTAAAGGACAGACTTAAAAAGAGTGCGCTCGGACTTTCGGGCGGTCAGCAGCAGCGTCTTTGTATCGCAAGAGCGCTTGCGGTAGAGCCTGATGTGCTGCTTATGGATGAGCCGACATCTGCGCTTGATCCTATATCCACAAGCAAAATTGAAGATCTGGCAATAGAATTGCGTTCAAAATACACAATTGTCATTGTAACGCATAATATGCAGCAGGCGACAAGAATTTCGGACAGAACTGCGTTTTTCCTTCTGGGCGAGGTAATTGAGTATGACAAAACGGAAAAACTCTTCTCCACCCCTGCAGATAAGCGTACGGAGGATTATATCACGGGACGTTTCGGTTGATATACCATATAATGGTATAATGATGGTATCAGAAAAAGAAAAAGGAGTATAGTTGACTATGAGAGCAAAGTTTGATATGCAGCTTGATGAGCTTAACCGCAGTCTTATAAAAATGGGGGCAATGTGTGAAAGTGCGATTGCCGCTGCGGTAAAGGCGCTTCTTGAAAGGGATATGTCCCTTGTGAAAGAGGTAGACGAAAGTGAACGTGAGATAGACCAGATGGAAAGAGATATAGAAACTCTTTGCATGAAGCTTATCCTTCAGCAGCAGCCTGTTGCAAGAGATCTGCGTGTGATATCCTCCGCACTTAAAATGATAACGGATATGGAGCGCATAGGAGATCAGGCATCGGATATTGCAAATATCGTTGAAACCTGCAATCTTGACCATGACAAGTGTCATGACGATATTGCCGAGATGGCATCCGCAACAATTTCAATGGTTATTGAAAGCATAGACGCATTTGTTAAAAAGGATACAGAAGCGGTAAAAAAGGTTATTGCTGCCGATGATAAGGTAGATGGCTTGTTTGTTAAGGTAAAAAGTGATATAATTAATATGATAGCGGAAAATCCCGACTCGGGAGAAAAGGCTGTTGATATTTTAATGGTAGCAAAATATCTGGAACGTATAGGAGATCATGCCACAAACATTGCCGAGTGGGTGGAGTATTCCCTTACCGGCGTACATGAATAAAATCGGGAGCATTGCATTATGATCTATTATGTTGAGGATGACAAAAGCATACGTGAGCTTGTGCTTTATACATTGAAAAACACAGGCTTTGAGGCAAAGGGCTTTGAAAACGGCGAGGCTCTTTTTGAAGCACTTGACAAAGAAGCTCTGCCAAAGCTGATACTGCTTGATATAATGCTGCCGGGTGAGGACGGCATTACGATACTCGGCAAGCTGAAATCCATGTCCGAGCTTGCAAAGATACCCGTTATAATGGTTACTGCAAAGGGTGCGGAATATGATAAGGTTACGGGTCTTGACTGCGGAGCGGATGATTATGTGTCAAAGCCTTTTGGCATGATGGAGCTTGTCGCAAGAATAAAAGCGGTGATCCGCAGGACGAACACGGCCGAAGAAAATACGGGTGAAGTTTATGAATACGGCAAGGTAAAGCTTGATATGAGAGGTCACACCGTTGTTTCGGACGGTGAGCAGGTCGAGCTTACGTTAAAGGAATTTGAGCTGCTGCGGCTTCTTATGAAAAACGCTGGCGCCGTGCTTACAAGAGATATGCTGCTTGAAACCATATGGGGCTATGATTTTGACGGAGAAACAAGAACGGTGGACGTTCATGTGCGCACACTTCGTCAGAAACTTGGAAACGGAGCGGATATCATTGAAACAGTACGCGGCGTTGGATATAAAGTAAAGATCAGATCGTCTGTTAAGTAAAGCTGACTTCAGAAAGGGTGATACAGAGGGCATGAAAATGAGATTGAGAATATTTTTCAGTATATGTCTTGCGTCATTTTTAACGCTTGCATTGAGTCTTATTCTTGTTACAAGGATAATGTACGGAAATATGTCCGATGATATACGTCATGAGGTGCGCAATGAAGCAGGGTATATCTCTCTTGCGGTAGAGAGAATGGATGAAAATGCCCTGAGTGAATATATTTCCGAAACAGGTAAAATAAGCAAGAACAGAATCACATTTATAGATAACGACGGCACAGTGCTTTACGACAATTATGCCGATGCTTCGAATATGGAAAACCACTCCGAACGTGAAGAGGTAAAAAGTGCTCTCCAAACAGGTACGGGTGAAGCAACACGTCTTTCCGACACAATCGACGAGGTGAATTATTATTATGCCGTACGTCTTTCGGATAATAAGATACTTCGTGTTGCAAATACCAGCCACAGTATAGGCGGACTTATAGGAAAATCCACGGTCGGTATTGTAATAGTCGTTATTGCGGTAATAGCTGCGGCTGTGCTGACGGCCGGATTTCTTGCAAAGACTATTATCAGTCCGATAAACAACATTGACCTTGATAACCCCGTGTCAAATTATACTTATGAGGAGCTTTCTCCCCTGCTTGCAAGAATGGATAAGCAGAACGAAAAGATACAGCATCAGATAGAAAAGCTTTCAAGGCAGAAGCAGGAGTTTAATTATATTACGGCAAATATGAACGAGGGTCTTGTAATATTGGGAAAGCACGGAAATGTTATTACAGCAAACAGCGCCGCAAAGAATATACTGGGCGGCGAGGAAGCGAGTGATTATGCCGAGCTTTGCAGAGATACCGCATATATAAAAGCTGTTGAAACGGCATTGTCAGGTACGGCAAATGAAGCTAAGCTTGAAAGGGACGGCTGTATATATCAGATAACGGCGAATCCGGTAATTCAAGGCACTGATGAGGCAACGGGCGAGCCGGTACGTCACGGTGCGGTGCTTTTCCTTGTGGATATTACCGACAGAGAAAATTCAGAGCAGATGCGAAGAGAGTTTTCCGCAAATGTATCTCATGAGTTAAAAACCCCGCTTACTTCCATAATGGGTGCTGCGGAGATAATCCAGACCGGTATTGCAAAGAAAGAGGATATTCCTCATTTTGCGGGACAGATACATTCCGAGGCGTCAAGACTGCTTGTGCTTATTGAGGATATCATTAAGCTTTCAAGGCTTGATGAAGAGGGACTCCAGCAGGAATTTGAGCAGGTCGAGCTGGATAAGATATGCGAAACGGTCATTGCTGAGCTTGGCTGCAAGGCAAAGGATAAAAAGGTCAGAGTAAAATTTGACGGTGAGAGCGTAAAGCTTTACGGAGTTAAGGCTGTGCTTCATGAGATGATATATAATTTGTGTGATAATGCAATAGCATATAATAAGCCGAACGGCGAGGTAAAGATATCACTGCATGAAGAGGACGGAAAGAAGATACTTTCCGTTGCCGATACCGGAATAGGCATTCCGCATGAGCATCATGCAAGAGTATTCGAACGCTTTTATCGTGTGGATAAGAGCCATTCCAAGGAAACGGGCGGCACGGGTCTGGGGCTTTCGATAGTAAAGCACGGTGCGATACTGCATGACGGAAGCATAGATTTGCAAAGTGAGCCTGATAAGGGCACAAAAATAACAATATCATTCTGATAAAAATGGGAAGCGAATAAAAGGACGCTTCCCATTTTTGCCTGTCCGCAAAAAATAAATAACCCAATATGCGTACAATTTTGTGAGATATGTTATTGACAAGCGGGACTTTCAGTTGTATAATGTTTTGTATAGATATTGTGGGAAAATGCAAATAAAAGGGGAATAATCTTAAGGAGAGTCCTTATGTGCATTTTTAAGGATATGGGTTATAGTCCGGAAGCGGTTATGGTCATGACTGCGATCGTTTCGTTCCTTGGTTTTCTGCTTGAAAATATCTGGCTCGCCGCAAGAAAAGGCTACATAGACAACCGAAATATGAATATGCCGTTTCTGCTGGGATACGGCATTGCCATAATGGGTTTTTATTTTTTCTTGGGCACTCCGGGAAATATGCGTATTCTCGGCATTCCCGTCGAACACGGTCCGAAGACGCAGTTTGCGGCGTATTTTGGGATGACGTTCATACTTGTTTCTTTGGGAGAAATGATATTAGGAACAGTTATTGAAAAGACCTGCAAAATTGTATGGTGGGATTATACAATGCTGCCACTGCATATCACAAAATACACCTCTGTGCCGACAAGTCTTGGATTTGCTGCGATAATAGTGATATTTATGTACTGCTTTTTTGAGCCTATGATGAATAAGCTAATGACATATGAGAGGGTAAGTGAGAGTATTCTCGGCGGATTGCTGATGATAGTGATGCTGTCCGATTTTATTTTCAGCATGATAAAAATGTACCGGACACATGATCTGTACACTACATGGAAGCTTGATTTTCGTGAAAAGACCTTTGTGCGCACAAAGCTGCGTGACAGATACAGATAAAAAATACAAATGCGGACTGTTTGTGGCAGTCCGCATTTTTTATCCATTATAATTTATAAGCTCATCAAGCATCTTTGAAAGCTCGGTGTCCATGTTTTCATCTGTGAACTGACAGGTGCCGACAGCCTTGTGTCCGCCGCCGCCGTACTTGAGCATAAGCTTTCCGACATCGACATTGGACGTCCTGTTAAGAATAGAGTATCCAACAGCCGCACTGCAGCCTTTTCCGCCCTTGCCGTTTACTATCCATGCGGATATGTTCTGCTCCGGATAGAGGCTGTAAATAAGGAATCTGTTTCCCGAATATATAGGGTCAACGCCACGCAGGTCGCTTATGATAACGTCCTTTTCAACACGTGTATGTGCCTTTACCATTTCCTTGAATTTATCCGTCTGCTCAAAATACACCTCTATACGTTCCTTTACATCGGGCAGACATAGAATTTCGTCGGTGTTCATGGTACGGCAGCAGTCAATAAGCTTTTCCATGAGCTGATAATTTGAAATGGTGAAATTTCTCCATCTTCCCAAACCTGTTCTCGGGTCCATAAGAAAACCGATAAGTATCCAGCCGGTAGGGTTGAGTATCTCCTCTTTTGTGAGATTGCCGCTGTCTACCTTGTCAACGGCGATCATCATGTCGTCATAATGTGAAAAACGTTCTTTGCCTCCGTAGTAATCGTAAATAATTCTTGCACAGGAGGGAGCCAGCCTGCTTTCACCCGTGTATTTTCCCTCAAGCTGATTTCTTTCAAATTCGCTTGAGTGATGGTCAAACCAAAGACCGCAGCCTTCAACATAAGGCACGTTTGCCAGACAGTCGTCCTTGGTTATTTCAATCAGACCGTCCTGTAAATCTTTGGGATGCGCAAATTTCCAGTTATCAATTACCCCTACATCTTTAAGAAGTGCACCGCACGCAAGTCCGTCAAAGTCCGAACGTGTAACAAGTCTCATTTAAAAACAACTCCTTGTCATATATCTATAAATTCGCATATCTTTAAAACCCCGTATGATATCGGATAAAATAACAAATTAATTATACAATATATCCACAAAATTTTCAAGTATTTAAAATACATTTTGAATTTAACAAGCTATTTATGTATAAAATGTCAAATTCAAATATTAAAAATAGTTTATTTTGATAAGGATATCCATTAGCTCCATAGCTGAGTAAGTTCATCCTGGCTTATTTTGCTTAGATCGGTAGTGCATACTACCTGGCGCAGCGGAAGAATTTCCGTCGGAGTGACGGACAGACCGTCCGCACCCAACGCAAGGAAAAGCTGCGTAAGAGAAGTGTATGAGCCGATCTCGCCGGAAATGTACGCTTCCTTTTTGTAGCGGTGCGTGTTGTCGATAACCATTTTTATCATTCTGAATAAGGATATGTGCACAGGATCAAAAAAATCCTTCATGACAGCATTTTCACGATCAATCGCCATGGTGTACTGTGCAAGGTCATTTGTACCTATGCTTACAAAGTCCATTTCCCTTGCGATAAGATCGCTTATCATAACAGCGGACGGCGTTTCTATAAGTGCACCGTGACGTATGTTGCCATATGGGATATGCTGAGCGTCAAGTTCTTCCCTTGCTTCCTTGTCGATGTTGAGTATGCGTCCTATATCAACAAGAGTTGCTATCATGGGATAGAGTACGGATACGTTTCCGTATGACGCCGCACGGTATATTGCCTTCAACTGTGTTTTGAAAACGTCCGGACGTGTGAAAAGATAGCGTATGCCCCGGCAGCCGAGAGCCGGGTTTTTCTCCTGCGGAAGTCCGTAATATTCCATTCGCTTTCCTGCACCTATGTCAAGCAGACGTATCATAGTGTCCTTGCTTTTCATCTTGTCAACAACATTTTTGTATACGCAGAAAAGCTCGTCTTCGGTAGGAAATCTCGTTTTGTCAAGATATATAAATTCGCTCCTGAACAAACCTACACCGCCCGCGTCGTTTTCAACGGCGTCGTTTACTTCGTCCATGCTTCCGACATTGGCATAAATTTTTATGCTCTTGCCATCGAGGGTCACATTGTCCTTGCCCTTGTATTTTTGATAGAGCTGGAGCTTTTTCTTTTCCTTTGCGTCCTTGCGTTCGACCTGACGTATGGTTCTTTCATCCGGGTCGATGTAAATGCAGCCGTCGTAGCCGTCAACGAGTGCGGTTTTTCCGTTGAGATTTGATAATATGTCCATGTCCGCACCAACGATCGCAGGCAGCTTCATTGTTCTTGCAAGTATGGCGGTGTGTGAGCTTGCAGACCCCTTAGCGGTCGCAAAAGCAATTATGTTGCCTTTTGTAAGACGCACTGTTTCGCTCGGAGAAAGATCCTCTGCAATTATAATGGCAGGTTCGTCCGATTCAATGGCAGCCTCAGAGTTGCCATACAGAATGGTAAGCAATCTTTCGGAGATATCCTGTATATCCGCAGAACGCGCCTGCATATAGAGATCGTCCATTTCAAGGAACATATCGTAAAGGCTGTGTCCCGTTGTGGAAACAGCGTATTCGGCATTGTAGTGAAGATTAGTGATTATATTTTCAACGGCACTTGTGAAGCTGTAATCCTCAAGCATCATGATATGTATACGGAAGATGGCAGCGTTTTCGTCGCCAACCTCCTGCACGGCAAGCTCATAAAGCTCTTCAATTTGTTCTGCTGCGACTTTTTTTGCATCGTTGAATCGCTTCAGTTCCGCTTCTGTGTCGGTTATGGAGCACTTCATCACGTTTACGTCATTCCTTTTGTATATTTTCAGCTTGCCGGAGGCTATACCTTTAAAAATACTTATTCCCGTATATTTTTTCATTGGCATCACCTTACTTTACATTCATTGTCACTTAATATAATAATAACACTTTTATCCCCATTTGTCAATAAAATCAAAAACAAGGGTGTGGACAAATGAAGCAGAGTATGATATAATTAAAGTATGAGAAAAGCAAAAGAAATCGCAGGACGAAAATGTCCGATATGCGGAAGAGTGGAA
>CASFZT010000078.1 GCA_949299215.1 uncultured Ruminococcus sp. | reverse complement strand
ATAGACGCAATAAAATCGGGATTAACCGTCGGACGTGCAGCTATGGGTACAATTACAACCACCCTCCTTCTTGCCTACTCCGGAAGCTGTATAGCACTGCTTATGGTTTTTATGGCTCAAGGAACTCCTATCGGAAATATTCTTAACTACAAATACATAGCCGCTGAAATAGTTCACACTATAGTCGGATGTTTCGGACTTGTATGCGTTGCTCCTCTCACCGCCGTAACAAGCGGATCATTACTCACCGCAAAATCAAATAAAACAACGGGCAAATCAACATAAAATGCCCGTTGTTTTTTGCTCAAAAACACTCCGATATTTTTTATATTAACCTCCGATTTATCTTTAAACAAAGACTGTCAGATTTGTAAATAAATTATTCTTATATTAGTATTAAATTCCGATAAACAATTACCAATCATTTTCTTAAAAAACCAAGCATATAAATAAACAAGAAATACTTATGCATTGGAGTGAGTCAATGAAAGGTCAAGATATTGAAGAACGTGCGGTTCTTCTTGGCAGATACATCATCGAAAATAATGCCACAGTCCGTTCCGCAGCCAAACAATTCGGAATTTCCAAGTCAACAGTACATAAAGACATCACAGAAAAGCTGCCTATCATCTGTCCGCAGCTTTATCCCGATGTCAAAAAAGTCCTTGAGATAAACAAACAGGAACGCCATATCCGTGGCGGTATGGCAACAAAACATAAATATGAGGAGCTTGCTCATCATTCGGATAAAAAAGCATAAAAAGCAAACCCGATATTTCCGCAATTTTGGAAATATCGGGTAAGTGTTTGTAATGCTATAAACATTTACATATCAAAATATATCGCTATGTCATGATATGTGCATATGATCACATCTGTAAACCAAAATCACTTTACAGACAACGCTCTTTTGCCAATGTCGGTTCTGTAATGTGCACCGTCAAAAGATATTGATTTTACAGCAGCATAAGACTTATCAAGTGCAGTCTGCAAGGTATCACCCGTTGCGGTTACACCTATTACACGTCCGCCGTTTGTATAAAACTTGCCATTTTCATACTTTGTACCTGCATGATAAACAAACACGCCGTCAACCTGTCCCTTATCGTCCATGCCGTTCATTTCAATTCCCTTAGGATAGCTCTGCGGATATCCTCCACTTGCCATTACAACGCATGAACAGCACTCGTTCTTCCATTTAATATCAATATCTGCAAGCTTTTCATTATAAACAGCCTCAAATATATCATACAAATCAGTATTGAGCAGTGGAAGGACAACCTGTGTTTCGGGATCGCCAAACCTGCAGTTATACTCAATGACCTTAACTCCCTTTGGTGTTGCCATCAATCCAAAATAAAGGCAGCCCTTGAACTTTCTTCCTTCTGAATTCATGGCTTTCATTGTCGGGATAAAAATATTCTCCATACATTCCTTTGCCACTTCTTTCGTATAGAAAGGATTTGGAGCAATTGTTCCCATGCCGCCTGTGTTAAGTCCCTTATCTCCGTCCAAGGCACGTTTATGATCCATAGATGAGATCATAGGCACAACAACATTTCCGTCTGTAAATGAAAGCACGGAGATTTCGGGACCTGTAAGAAATTCCTCTATAACAACGGTAGAGCTGCTTTCACCGAACTGCTTGCCGTCTATCATAGACTTTACAGCTTCGACAGCTTCTTCTTCGTTTGCTGCAATAATTACGCCCTTACCGAGTGCAAGTCCGTCTGCTTTTATAACTGCAGGATAGCTGTTCTGCTGCTTAAGATATGCAATTGCAGACTCGCTGTCCGTAAAAGTTTCATATCCTGCGGTAGGAATGTTGTATTTTTTCATAAGGTTTTTGGAAAATACCTTGCTTCCTTCAATGACAGCGGCAGCCTTATTCGGACCGAATGTCATAAAGCCCGCTTCATTCATAGCGTCAACCATTCCAAGAACAAGCGGATCGTCCGGAGCAACCACTACCATATTCACCGCAAGCTTTTTTGCAAGCTCGACCATACCCGGAATATCCGTTGCGGAAACGTTAAAACACTCCGCATAACGTGAAATACCGCCGTTTCCGGGAGCGCAGTAAAGCTTTTCAACCTTCGGACTTTCCGAAAGCTTCATAATAATTGCATGTTCACGACCTCCGCCGCCTACTACCAATATCTTCATTTTAACATCTCCTTGTATCAATCATTATGTAAATTCGATTGTGTTCAACATTTCTTCAAAATCGGAAAGTCGGCTGTTTTCCAATGCGGCATTTTCCGTATATGTAATTGTATACTGCGTTTTATTATTCCAGAATATATACTGCACCATAGACATAGTAACGGTTTCATATGTCGCATCAAGTTCCAATCTTATAGCATCATATCCATTAAATTCTGCCAATTTGCTGCCGTTATATTTAAAATATTCGGTATTGTTATATGTATCTTTCATAAGTGTATCATAAAAAACAACATATTCGGCAGAAATTATATTTTCTTCCATAGGCTGCATAACAACATTAAAATTTGACAAGCTGTCTTTATAAGCATACATAATATCAACATTTACAAGCTCTAAATCACTTTCAGACATATTCATCTCACTGTCTGCCAGATCAAGTGCAGCATCCTTAAGCGTCAATGTATCAAGCCATTCCTCGCTGTTATATTTTAATGTATATCCAGTTCCTGTAAGAGTTGCAAGGTCATTGTCCTCTTTTTCCATTTCCATTACGGTTTCGGCTTCTGTTTCTGCTTGGGTTTCTTTCTCAATTTCGCTTTCAGGCTTTGTTTCAGCTTCTGTTTTTGCTTTAGTTTCTTCCTCGGTTTCGCTTTCAGGCTTTGTCTCCGATTTAGTTTCCTGTTTTGTTTCAGCTTCTGTTTTTTTCGTTGTTTCAAAAACGGACGTTTCTGTCATATTCTCTGCATTTTCGGTGTTCGACGAACAAGCTGTAAATGCTGCAAGCATCGTTAAAGCAATAAATGTCATCAATATTTTTTTCATTGTATTAATTCCCCTTTATTATTTTTATTCAGCTTTGTATATACATAATACGCTGCCGATACTGCCAATGAAATTATCATTCCAAAATAAAGAACATAGTATAGCCAACTTTCCAAGACATTCAAAATAGAAGCATATTTTACCAATGCCGCGCTGCCTAAATGCGCCATATAAATATTCTGTACTGTATTAAATACTGCGTTGGATATTGGTGTAAATGCAGTAGCCAGTACAGATAAAATCAATGGTAAAACCGTACCTTTGCCATTGATAACACGCTCTGCCGACACAGCTACAAACACGGCAGAAACGATTTTCGGAATTACCGTAAAACAAACTATCTTTTCGGTATATTCTAATTCTACTCCACTGCTAAAAATGTTAATTGCTGTATCCTGAAACAGGAAAAGCGCTATTTCAAGCAAAAGCCATACTGCTGTCAAAGCTACCGCAATAATCATAAAAATACGCATTGTACGAGGTGTTTTAACATCGTTGTTCATATATTATTTCTCCCTGTAAAAATTAATGATGGAACAAACGGATACCTGTAAATGCCATTGCAATATCATACTTATTGCAGGTCTCGATTACATTGTCATCACGAATTGAGCCGCCCGGCTGTGCAATATACTTAACACCGCTCTTATATGCTCTCTCGATATTATCTCCAAACGGGAAGAATGCGTCCGAGCCAAGGCATACATCTGTATTCCGGTCAAGCCACGCTCTCTTTTCCTCTGCTGTAAAGATTTCTGGCTTTACTTTGAAAATTTTCTCCCATGCGCCATCACGAAGCACATCCATATACTCATCGGATGACATATAAACATCAATTGCATTATCTCTGTCCGCACGGCGTATCTCGTCTATAAACTGCAGTCCGAGAACCTTCGGTGACTGACGAAGCCACCAGTTATCAGCTTTCTGACCTGCAAGACGTGTACAATGTATTCTTGACTGCTGACCTGCACCTATACCGATAGCCTGTCCGTCCTTTACATAGCAAACGGAATTGGACTGTGTATATTTAAGAACGATAAGTGAAATAAGCATATCTCTTTTTTTATCGTCGGGGATATTTTTATTATCCGTAACAATATTTTCAAGCAGCGTATTATTGATATCCAACTCATTTCTTCCCTGCTCAAAAGTAATGCCGTAAACCTGCTTTGTTTCAATAGGTGTGGGAACATAGCTTTCATCGATCTTTATGATATTATATGTACCCTTTCTTTTTGATTTAAGAATTTTAAGAGCCTCGGGTTGATATCCGGGAGCAATAACGCCGTCGGAAACCTCTCTGTGTATCATTTTTGCGGTAGAAACATCACATACATCGGAAAGTGCGATAAAATCACCGTATGAGGACATTCTGTCCGCACCTCTTGCTCTTGCATATGCGCAGGCAAGCGGAGAAAGCTCAAGGTCATCTACCCAGTATATCTTCTTCAATGTATCGGAAAGAGAAAGTCCCACTGCTGCGCCTGCTGGAGAAACGTGCTTGAATGATGTTGCCGCACAAAGTCCCGTAGCCTTCTTCAATTCCTTTACAAGCTGCCAGCCGTTAAATGCGTCAAGAAGATTTATATATCCGGGCTTTCCGTTCAGCACTTCGATAGGAAGTTCGCTTCCATCAGACATATAAATTCTTGAAGGCTTCTGATTAGGGTTACAACCATATTTAAGCTGCATTTCATTAGACATTGTTATTTCCTCCCCAAAATTATTTGTTCTTATTTACTATTCTGCTTTCGTATTTTCCTGTTTCAATATCAATATAACGTACAAAAAGTGATACTTTGTTATCTGCATTAAGATTTGTCCAGATAATATCTGTAAGCTCATCTATCGAAACATCGGGAAGCTCTAAGGTCTTAGGCTCTCCCTCAAAGCTCGGAAGAGGATTTCCCGCTGCGTTATATGTATGAATAAACTTAGCTCTTCCGCAAACAGGAACGCTGTATGCGTATGTATATCTCTGACATGAAGAACCGTCACCTTCAGCACTCTTGAGAATAGACATTGCAAAGTTCATATCTCCGCCGTCAATATGGATTATTCCCGAAATTCTCGGAGTATAATTCGGAGCGTCATCTTCAAACTCTCTTGTTCTGAGAGCCTGCTCAAATGTCATCTGCTTATCCATAAGCTCATAGATAGTATCGGTCTGGTCGCCGTTTGTAACTATAGTCTTTGTTCCCAGCACACGAACGGGAGCGTAAATGATAAGGTGCGGATCGGTCATTTTTGAAGGATCAAAAGCCTGTGTTCTGATACCCTCTCCGTCCTCAACAAATACTCTGTTGCGGCTGTTTTCACTTCTTCCCATAATGAAATAAGCAGTAACTGCCTTTTTACCGTCAGCCGATTTACCTATAATAATTCCTCTGCCATGATAATCAAGGCTGTTAAGTTCATCTACGATAGTTTTAATAATCATAGTCATTCCTCCGTTAAATTATTCCTCTACATATGCTCTTCCATCTTTTACAGTGATCTTATCCTGACAGAAAAGCGATACGGCTTTGGGAAGTATCTTCCACTCTACATTTTCCATAACTCGGCGCTGCAAGAGCTCAGGTGTATCTCCGTTCAAAACAGGTACTGTATCCTGAAGTATTATAGGGCCGCCATCGCATACTTCCGTTACAAAATGCACCGTTGCTCCCGTAACCTTCACGCCCTTTTCAAGAGCCGCTTCATGTACATGAAGTCCGTAAAATCCCTTTCCGCAAAAGGAAGGTATCAAAGCAGGGTGAACATTTATCATTTTATTCGGATATGCTCTGCAGAGCGTTTCGTCAAGTATCGTCATAAAGCCTGCATAGACCACAAGGTCTGCTTTTTCCTCATTCAAGGCTTCAAGCATTGCCTTGCTGTATTCATGAATATCGGCATAATCCTTTCTAACAATCACTCTTGTGGCAATATTATTCTGCTTAGCTCTTTCAAGGGCATAGGCATCTGCTTTGGAAGAAATAACGCAGGTTATCTTTCCGCCCTTTATTTCTCTTCTTTTTTCGGCATCAATAAGGGCCTGAAGATTCGTTCCTCCGCCCGAAACAAGCACAACTATATTTTTCATTGCAGCCTCCACAATCAACAGATAATTACTCCTTCATCGCTGTCTACAAGCTCTCCGAGAATATACGCTTCCTCGCCTGCTGCCTTAATTGCCGCAACAGCCTTATCTGCATCATTCTTATCAACAACGACCGTCATACCAACACCCATATTAAATGTATTGAACATATCTCTTTCGGGTATTCTGCCCGTTTCCATGATAACATTAAAGATAGGCAGAACCTGTACTGCACTGCGGTCGATTTTAACAGAAATGCCATTCGGAAGTGAACGTGGGATATTCTCATAAAATCCACCGCCTGTGATATGGCTTATTGACTTTACCGTAACTGCGTCAAGAAGATTCATAACAGCCTTAACGTATATCTTTGTAGGTGTTATCAGACACTCGCCGAGTGTTGTTCCCAAATCTCCGTAATGTCTTAAAAGATTTTGCTCGTTTACAGTAAATACCTTTCTTACAAGAGAAAAACCGTTTGAATGAACACCGCTGGACTTGATACCGATCATAACGTCTCCTGCCTTCTGTGTATCCGGCTTGAGAATCTTGTCCTTATCAACAACACCTACAGCAAAACCAGCAAGGTCGTATTCATCTACCGGATAAAAGCCGGGCATTTCCGCAGTTTCACCGCCTATAAGCGCACATCCGGACTGTACGCAGCCTTCCGCAACACCCGAAACGATATCTGCTATCTTCTCAGGGACATTCTTTCCACAGGCAATATAATCAAGGAAGAACTGTGGCTTTGCACCGCAGCAGATAATGTCATTAACGCACATTGCAACGCAGTCGATGCCGACTGTATTATGCTTATCCATAAGAAATGCAATCTTGAGCTTTGTACCAACGCCGTCCGTACCGGAAACAAGAACAGGTTTATTAATGCCCGTCATATCCAGTTCAAAAAGTCCGCCAAATCCGCCGATTCCGGAAAGCACTCCGTTTGTCATTGTTCTTGCAACATGAGCCTTCATAAGCTCAACAGCTTTATAACCGGCAGTTACATCAACGCCAGCTTCTTTATAGCTCTCAGAAAAACTCTTCATATCAATCTCCATTCTGCCGCAATTCCATCAATATTACCGTGTTTCCGTCGCGGCGGCGGATATTTCACGGAATTTATAACGTCTGCTTATCACCGCTGTAAGCTCATACACTTTACAACCATCTTACTTTGTCATGCCGATCTTAAATTCAAATTTGTCCTTAGGCATTTCATCAGGAACTTCAATGGGATAATTGCCGGAAAAGCACGCATCGCAAAAACCGCCTTTCGCACCCTCAGCAATTATATTCACGGCATCTACGCTCAGATATCCCAACGAATCCGCACCTATTTCCTTTGCTATCTCATCTATCGACATTTTGCAGGCAATAAGATTTTTCCTGCTGTCTATATCCGTACCGAAAAAGCATGGATTCTTGAACGGAGGGCAGGATATTCTCATATGTAGTTCCTTTGCACCTGCTTCTCTTATAAGATTTACTATACGCTTTGATGTTGTACCTCTTACAATACTGTCATCAACAAGTATAACTCTTTTTCCGTTCACCGTTTCTCTTACAACATTCAGCTTTATCTTAACAGAATTTGTACGCTCCGTTTGTGTAGGCTGGATAAATGTTCTTCCGACATATCTGTTTTTAATAAATCCGACTCCATAAGGTATGCCCGATGCTCTTGAAAGTCCGAGTGCTGCATCAAGTCCGCTGTCGGGAACTCCTATAACAACATCGGCTTCAACCGGATGTTCTTTCCACAAAAATT
>CASFZT010000077.1 GCA_949299215.1 uncultured Ruminococcus sp. | reverse complement strand
AAGTTTATTGGTTAGTGTTTCTTTTTCCTTTTACGGCAGGCTGTTCTTTGTCATTCGGCTGAGTTTCTTCTGCCGGATTAGGTTCATCGGCAATAACAGTTCCTTCCTCCGGTACAGGTCCTTTCAAGAACATATTTCTTATACGTTCATTTTTTCCTTTGATACGATTATAAACAAATTCTCTGAACAGCGCATAACATACAGAACTAAGCGGTATCATCAACAGCATACCCGTTACGCCCATAAGCTTACCGCCTATCGTAACAACCGCAAGCACCCATATAGCAGGAAGTCCTACGGAATTTCCTACTACCTTGGGATAAATTAGATTGCCTTCTATCTGCTGTATAATAAGGAACATGATCACAAACCACAACGCCTGCATTGGGTCTGTCATAAAAATCAAAAACGCACCAACCGCACAGCCTATAAACGCACCGACTATCGGTATCAATGCCATAAACGCAATAAGTACGCTGATAAGAGCAACATACGGCATACCGAATATCGACATTGCTATTGCAAAAAGACAGCCTAAAATACAAGCCTCCAGGCATTGTCCCGAAATAAATTTTGAAAAAGTCTCCGTTGACATATTTGAAATTTCAAGCGTTTTATCCGCTGCCTTTTCGGGAAGAACAGCATAAATTATCATCTTTGCCTGTCTGCCGAAACGCTCCTTCTGCAATAACAGATATATCGCAAAAACAAATCCCACAACAGCCGAAACAATTCCGTTTATTGCAGAACCTGCAACAGTAATAGTCGAAGAAAGCCCCGTGGACAGCCAGTTTGATACAGATGAAAGTATACCGTTCCAGTCAATATCCCTTACCCATTTTTCAAACTGCTCCAGCAAATCCGGATAATCCTTCAGCCATTTTTCCACAAGCACATATATTTTTGAGGCATAAGCAGGAATAGTCGATGCAAGCTCTGCTATCGTTTCGATAAGCTGCGGAATTACTGCTATGCATACAAGAGCAACTACCGCCAAAATAAGCAGCAGCGTTAATATCAGTGCTGCCGGACGTCTTAGCTTATCAAGCTTTCTGCATTTTGGAAAAAGCACACTTTCAACAGCACGCATAGGCACATTTATTACAAACGCAATTGCTCCGCCTGCGACAAATGCACTAAAATATGAAAATACAGTTTCTATTCCCTCAAACACTGCCGAAAGATTCTGCAATGCACAAAAAAGCACTATTGCAAATGTAATAATACCTATAATTTTCATGATCGTTTTTTTATCCAGCTTCAATTTACATTCCCTCATTTCTCACGGAATATACTATATGCGGCATATCCATGCCATAATAATGCTTTACAAAACGTTTCTTTTCCTTCATGCCGTTTCTTTTTGCAACATTCTGCGATGCTGTATTATTATCCCTTATTATAGAATACACTTCATCTGCACCAAGCACTTCAAAAGCATATTTTTTACACGCTTGTGCCGCTTCTGAAGCATATCCCTTATGCCAATATGCTCTTTCAAAAAGGTAACCTATTTCCAATACCTGCTCTTTCTCTCCGCAATCCTGCATTGTAAGTCCGCACTGTCCGATAACCTCGCCATTTTCCTTTAACACACACAGCCATAATCCAAAGCCGTACTTTTCATACCGAGCAAGCTGTCTTTCAAGCCACGCCATAACTTCATCATCGTCAAATGCGTGCTCATAGGCGTACATTGCTTCCTTATCCTGCAAAACACGGCATAATGCAGAAAAATCATCCATATTCATTCTTCGCAGGTACAGCCTGTCCGTTTCCATCACTATCATAAGCATTTTCCTTACATAAGCGGTGCTATCAATCGAAGCACTCTTCCAAAAAATTTCTTAAACATACCAAGCTTATGGCAATCCTCCAATGTGATCTCCTGACACTTTGCAAGCGTATCCATATAATCTGCCTCTATATCCGAAATACTGTCATTTGCATACAGATACGCAGCACATTCAAAATGCAGGAACAAGCTTCTGTAATCAAGATTTATCGAGCCTACCACTGCTCTTATATCATCGCTCACAAACACCTTTGCGTGCATAAATCCAGGTGTATACTCATATATCTTAACGCCTGCAATAATCAATTCTTCATAATATGTTCTTGCAAGATAATACGCATATTTCTTATCCGGAATATGCGGCATTATAATTACCGTTTCCACTCCCCTTTTAGCCGCAAATATAAGCGCATTTTGCATTTCATCATCAAGAATAAGATACGGCGTCATAATATGCACATAATTTGTGGCACGAAAAAGTATTTCTATATAAACATTCTGTCCCACGCACTCATTATCAAGAGGACTGTCACTATACGGGATAACATAACCCTTATTTGGTATATCAAACACAGGCTCATAATCCTCAATTATATAATCGGAATAATTATCCGGCTTAGTTCCTGTGATATTCCAGTTCTGCAAAAACATAAGCGTAAAGCTTTTTACGCCTTTTCCGCTTATCATAATTGCCGTATCCTTCCAATGCCCAAAGCGGTCCTTGTAATTTATATACTCATCTGCAATATTTATTCCGCCTGTAAAAGCGATCTTGCCGTCTATCACAAGAATTTTTCTATGGTCACGATTATTCTGCACCGTTGTCAGAATAGGTTTTATAGGGGAAAACACCTTGCATTTTATACCGAATTTTTCAAGTTTCTTAGGATAATTATTTGGCAGCAGCATAATAGAGCACGTACCGTCATACATTATGCGTACTTCAACACCCTCTTTTACTTTCTGCTTTAAAATTTCCAGCACGGCATTCCACATAACGCCTTCTTCTATAATAAAATACTCCATGAAAATAAACTTTTCCGCTTTTCTAAGCTCTTCCAGCATTGTTTCAAACTTACTTTCTCCAAGCGAAAAATATTTTGCGGACGTATTATCATAAACCGGAAAAAAAGCATAATTATTCATGTATCTGACAAAATCCGCTTCACGTGCGTCCTTTTCCATAAGCTCGTTAAGAACATCCACATTCTGTTCCATAAGCGGTTTTGTTTCATTTATAAGCTCCTTAAGCTTTCTGTTTACAAGCTTTGTTCCCAGCTCAAGCTTTACAAATATATAAAGCAGCGTACCGAAAACGGGCATCGACATAACAGGTATTATCCATGCCATTTTAAAGCTTGTATTTGATTTGTCATTTATAATATATACAATTGAAATTACAGAAAGCACCAAAGATATTGTATAAAAAAGCTCATAATACTGACTAAGCTGTGTAACTACAACAAACAGAATAAATATCTGTATCAAAAGAAACAGCAGCGTTATCATTGTACGTCCAAAAACTAATCTAAGTATTTTTTTAAGTCGTTTCTGCATATTGATCTCTCCGATAAAATCCCAAACGTGTTATGTAATCCTATACAAACATATCAAAAGTATAATTCTCAAGCTCTTTTTCCACGATATCGGATATTTTTGCAAAAGCACACTGATACTGACAGCTTCCGGACATTCCTCTGTTACATTCATACTCTCCCGTAAGACATCTGCTCAGCGCATATTTCCCTTCGACTGCTTCTATCACATCTTTCATGGATACCTCAGCAGCAGTTCTTGCAAGTTCATATCCACCCTGCGTTCCCTTAAACGACTTCACTATCCCACAAGCCGCAAGCTTACGCAATATCTTCAATGAAAAGCGCAGCGTGACGCAAGTCTTCTCGGACAATTCCTTTGCTCCCACACGCCGTTTTTCTTTTGCCAGATATCCGACTATTCTCATTGCGTAATCAGCTTCCAATGTTATATGCATAAGCCGATATTCCTTTCCTTTAAGCCAACCTCTTTACCAATCCTATCAATCAAGATAATCCTTTACCTTTTTGCTTCTGCTGGGGTGTCTTAATTTTCTGAGTGCCTTTGCCTCTATCTGTCTTATACGCTCACGGGTAACGTTAAATTCACGTCCTACTTCTTCAAGCGTACGTGCCCTTCCATCCTCAAGACCAAATCTGAGTCTTAACACCTTTTCTTCACGCTCAGTCAATGTAGAAAGCACCTCTCCAAGCTGTTCCTTCAGCAGAATAAGTGACGCTGCATCTGCCGGTGCGGGTGCGTCATCATCCGGAATAAAGTCGCCAAGATGGCTGTCCTCTTCCTCGCCGATAGGTGTTTCAAGAGATACGGGGTCCTGCGCTATACGCATTATTTCTCTTACACGCTCCGGCTCCATATCCAACTCGGCTGCTATTTCCTCAGGTGTTGCGTCGTGTCCGTTCTTATGCAAAAGCATACTTGAAACTTTCTTGACCTTTGTTATTGTTTCCACCATATGCACGGGGATACGGATCGTTCTTGCCTGATCTGCAATTGCTCTTGTAATAGCCTGTCTTATCCACCAAGTAGCATATGTTGAAAATTTAAAGCCTTTTGTATAGTCAAACTTTTCAACCGCTTTTATAAGTCCCAGATTTCCCTCCTGTATCAGATCGAGAAACTGCATACCTCTTCCTACATATCTTTTGGCAATTGAAACTACCAGTCTGAGGTTAGCTTCCGAAAGACGCTTTTTAGCTTTCTTATCGCCCTTTGCCATACGCTCTGCAAGCTCTATTTCCTCTTCGGCGGAAAGAAGCGGAACTCTGCCTATCTCTTTAAGGTATATCTTAACAGGGTCATCTATTGCAATACCCTCCGTTGAAAGCGCAAGCTCCAGATTGTCCCGTCCGTCAAGAGGCATTGACAGATCGGTTTCCAAAGAAAAATCATCTATGATCTCAATATTCATATTTGAACAGCTTTCATAGAAATTTTCCATCTGATCAACGTCATATTCCATATCCTCAAGGACATCGGTGATCTCCTTTGTGGAAAGCTTTCCGCTTATTCTTCCCTGCTCCATAAGGCTTTCAATTGTTTTTTTATCACCCATAATTCAATACTTCCTTTCAAATTTATATATCTATCATTTATTCCTTTTCAGATTTTCAAAAAAGCTTGAAAAATCATCATCTGCCAAATCGCCGACATTAGCTGCTTTTTCTTTATATCCGGCAAGTACGTTTATGTAATCATCAAGTGCTGCACTGCTTATATTAAGAGAACGGTTATTAAAAATAATATTATTTATTCTGCTCATTTCATCGGCAGTAAATTCACTCTGAAGAAGCATTATGTCAAAATCAGTGCTGTTATGTATACGTTCGACAATTTTTTCAAACACTTTTTTATTAAACTCCGTAACAAAACATTCCGGATTGATTTTTGACAGCACATAATCAACATTCTCCGGATTCAAGGCAGTATAAGCAATAATGCCTTCTTCCGCACGGTACTCTTTAAGATGTGCCATTGCCTCCGGGTTTTCTTTTCTTTGTTTTCCAAAGCGTTCTATTTCTATCCGTTCGGCCTTTTTGGCTGCCTTTTCTTTTTTAGATATAATACTTTCTACCTGCTCAACAATAACGTTCTTGTTTATATTAAGCTCCGAGGCTACTTTTGATATATATACCTCTCTTGCAATAGGAGAATCTATTTTCGCCATAAGCTCTGTCACTCTGTTCAAATATGTAAGTTTCCCCTCTTCGGTACCGAGATCAATGCCTGCTGCGCATTTACTCATCTCAAAGCTTATTGCTCCGTCCGAATGGTCTATAAGCTGTCTGAAACGGGCTGCTCCGAATTTTTTTATAAACTCATCGGGGTCTTTAACGCCCTCCATTTTTATTATGCGTGTTTCCAATCCGGCTTCCGAGAGCAGATTTATTGCCTTATGAGTTGCGGTCTGTCCCGCTCCGTCCGAGTCATATGCTATTATTATCTCATCGGCGTGCTGCTTCATAAGTCTTGCCTGTTCCGGCGTAAGCGCCGTACCGAGCGTTGCGACTACATTTTCAAAGCCTGCCTGATTTATTGAGATAACGTCCATATAGCCTTCCGCAAGAATAAGCTTCTTCTCTTCAGATTTCTTTGCAAAATTAAGCGAGAAAAGGTTTCTGCTTTTCTTAAAGACAGGTGTATCGGAGGAATTAAGGTACTTAGGTCCAGTTCCGTCAATTATTCTTCCGCCGAAAGCAATCACATTACCTCTTACATCAATTATCGGGAACATAACTCTGTCCCTGAACGAATCATAAACGGAATTGTTTTTTCCTCTCATGCATAAATTTGAAAGCACAAGTTCTTCATCGGTATAGCCCTTTGATCTCAGGAAATTATACAGCTTACTCCATTCACCCGGTGCATATCCCAGACCATATTTAGTTATAGTGGAAGATTCAAGACTGCGCTCTGCAAAATATCTTCTTCCCTTTTCTCCGTCGGGCGAATTTGTAAGTATATCATAATAAAATCTTGCAGCTGTTCTGTTTATTTCAAGTATACGTGTTTTCACACGGTACAGCTCATTGTTATTTGCCTCATCGGGCATCTGCATACCTGCTCTGTCCGCAAGAAATCTCACCGCTTCAATATAGCTGAGATTTTCGATCTTCATTATAAAGGTAATAACATTTCCGCTTGCATGACATCCGAAGCAATGAAAATGCATATCACTCATATACACATGGCATGACGCTGTTTTTTCCGAATGGAACGGACACAGACAAACATAATCCCTGCCTCGTTTCATCAGATTTACATATGATGACATAACACCGTCAATCGGGTTATTCTGCACCAGATCATATATAAAGCTATCGGGCAAGCTCATTAAACATCATCCTTTTTATAAATTAAGTCCATGCCAGCCCTTCGGGATAAACAGATCCTCATACACATCTATGGCATAGCTGTCCGTCATTCCTGCAATGTAGTCACATACTGCTCTGTCGGCACCGTATTTTGCCATAATCTTTTTATAATCATCAGGCATTTTATCAGGATTCTTCAAAAAATACGTATACAATCTTTCGACTAGCATTTTTGCCTTAGACTCTTCAGCCTTGGCTATTGAATTTTTATACACATTTGCATACATAAAATCGCTCAGCTTATCAAACGCCTTTTCAACGTCTTCCGAGATACGTATATCCTGCGCACCATTGCTCAAAATTGAATTTATCAATGTCGTTATACGCTGGCTTTTTGAATGCCCCAGAACTGCAGTAGCATCCTTAGGGAGGTCTTTTTCGGTAAGTATTCCCGCTCTTATCGAGTCATCTATATCATGATTTATATAGGCAATTTTATCTGCAAGGCGTACTATATAGCCCTCTCTTGTTGAGGCTTTTTTATTGGTATGGCAAGCTATTCCGTTCTTCACCTCATATGTAAGGTTAAGTCCCCTTCCGTCATTTTCGATATAATCCACAACTCTCACCGACTGGAGGTAATGTGTAAATCCCATTGGGCATATCTCATTCAGCACCATCTCACCTGCATGGCCAAAGGGTGTATGTCCGAGGTCATGACCAAGTGCGACTGCTTCCGTCAAATCTTCATTAAGGCGCAGTGCTCTTGATATTGTACGTGCAATCTGCGCAACTTCAAGCGTATGGGTAAGTCTTGTTCTGTAATGATCTCCGACCGGATCAAGGAAGACCTGCGTCTTATGCTTCAATCTGCGAAACGAATTGCAATGAAGTATTCTGTCCCTGTCACGCTGAAACTCTGTTCTTATAGGGCATTTAGTTTCGCTGCGCACACGATGACCTGAATTTTTTGAAAAGCAAGCTTCATCACACAACATTCCAAGCTCCAATACCTCTGTCTGTTCACGAATAGTCATATAAGCCATACCCCTTTCATATAAGCACAAGGAATACTCCTTATTCAGCATTTATTTTGCATAAACTATATTTATATACAAAATTAGTACACACAGACAATAAACTTAAAATAATCAATAAAATAGCTATACCTTTTTTACTAATTCTTTTT